>CAZTTW010001224.1:0-1717 GCA_964616265.1 uncultured Myxococcales bacterium
GCGCGCTGCACGGGGCGCGTTCAAGCAAAAAGTGCGCCCTGACGTTATAGTGGGACTGGACTTCCCGTCGGAGATGACGATGCCTAAGCGCGTGTCCCTGCCCTTTTGGGCGCTTCTCGTTACCATGGCGCCCTCCGTAGCCACGGCGGGTGACGAACCCGCCGTGCAAGGCGACGAGAGCGCCCTGCCCTATCTGCAAGCCCTGCACGCGAAAGTGCACCGGCTATGGGCCGACAATTTCCTGGCCATGGCAACGGCCCAGTTGCCGAAAGAGCATCCCGTAAACCTGGCGTCTCGGGTGACAGAGCTGGAGATCGCCCTGGCTGCCAATGGAAACGTCGTCGAGGTACGAGTAAGCAAGCCCTCGGGCTCGACGGAGTTCGACGCCGCGGCGGTCGACGTGGTGAAGACGTCGGCGCCGTTTGCCGAGGCCTCCGAAGCCACGCTTTCCGACGACGGCAAAGTGCACGTGAAATGGACCTTCGCGCGCGACGATCGGCGCTGCTCTGGACTGTCGCTGGACCGTCGCGAGCTTGCCACACCGGACGCCGTGCGAACGCTGGTCGCCCAGGGCCGCATCGCCGCAGCCATCACACGCCTGCAGGCCAGCGACGATACCGCGCGGGCCGTCGGGCTCGACGCCTTCGCCCGCGCGTGGCTCGACGCCAATGAGAGCGACAACGCCCTTTCCGTCGACGTGGCTGCCGCCAATGCCGTGGCCGGAGAAGCCCGCGGTGCGGCTCGCTTGCGCAAGGCCGCCGCGGCCGAGCCAACCGCCGCCGTGGTTCGAGGGCTGGCCGCCCTGAAGATCTCCATTTGTCCGTTCATCAAACATCTCGCCGAGAAGTCGCGTGGGGAGCCGCCGAGCTCCGCTCGGCGCGAACCATCGCGGGAAGGCATGGAAACCCTCCCAGGGTTTCCATCTTGGGACGCGCGCGAACGATTTCTATGGGCACTCGGCGAAGGTGCTGACGGCGACTGCCTGGCGAGCGCCATCGAGACCGCGAAGAATCGCAGCGCCAGCCGGGCCGAGCGCCTGCTCGCCATCGCCAGCCTCGGGCGCAGCGAAGGGGACGATGCCAAGGCGACGCTGAAAGCGCTCCAAAGCGATGCGGACGCCAGCGTGCGAGCCGCAGCGATTCTCGCTGAAGCCCGTCCGGGCGCCGGCAAGAGCGCGGTCTTTCGCCTGACGCCGCTCCTGCGCGACAAGTCCGTCGCCGTGCGAGCAGCAGCGGCGGCGGCTCTGGTGCGAGTGGGTGGCGAAGACGTCCTGCCCCAGCTCTTTCTCACCGCGCGCGAAAAGGACTCGACGATCTTCATCGCGCTCGCACCCGAGCTGGGCACACTGTCCGGTCAGGCTTCGGCGGAAATGCTCGGCCGACTTCTGCGCAAAGACGATCCCAAGATCAAGCTCGCTGCTGCCCGGGCACTTGCCAGCCGTCGCGACGAGAACGCCGCCAAAGTCCAGGCCACACTCAGCTCGGCCAGCAACACCGAGCTCCAGCTTCTGGCTGGCCTGGCACTCGACAAAAAGCAACGAGCAACCGTCATCGCCGCGCCGGTCGGCGAAGGCTTCTCGGCGAGCTTCGCTTCCCTTTTGCGCGGAAGCGCCGACTTGATGGCGGGCGACTGGATGCTCGCGCATTTCGAAACCATGGCCCCGACCACGCGCGCCGAATTGCTCGGCCAGTGGCTAGGGCGCACGAAGACGCCCTAG
>CAZTTW010001225.1:0-1715 GCA_964616265.1 uncultured Myxococcales bacterium
TCAGCGCCGATCCTCTCTAGTATGGTGTCCACGGCGATGCGTAGCGAGGCGAGGTAGTTCTCAACCACGTTCCACACCTCTTCACAGTCCACCTGGAAGTACGCGTGCACTACTGCGTTTCGCATGCCGATAACTCGACGCCACGGCAGATCAGGCTGTTGCTCGCGAGTCGCGTTCGAAATCCGCGCAGCGGCTTCACCGATGATCACGATGTGGTGAAGGCACCATACGCGCAACATCTTGTCGTCGTCGAACCTTTGTCGAGTACAGGCGTCTTCTTGGATGGCTGCGATGGCGTCGAGGATGTCGTGCAGCCGATCGACATCGGATCTCATAGCGGCACGGCGTCCGCGAGAACGCGATCGCGAAATCGGTCGTGTAAGCCCTTCGCACTCACGACATCGACCCGACAACCAAGCGTTGCCTCCAGATCCATGATCAGCTCACCGTGATCCATCAGACTGCGGCCGGCGTCGAAATCGACCACTAGATCGATGTCGCTATCCTCTTTTGCATCGCCACGGGCAACCGAGCCAAATACCCGCACATTGCGCGCACCGTGGGCATCCGCTAGCGCGAGAATCTGGTCCCGACGCTTTCGAAGCTCGTCCAGGGTCGGTTTCCCCGCCAGGGTCATCTGTTCAAAGTCTCTCGCGGGTGCCGCAAGCGTCGGCACGCCTGCGTGCCGCCTGCTAGATTTGTCGGATGTTTGGTTGGCCGCAGTCATCGTCGTCAACGCCGCCTCCGCCGCCGGGGCTGCTGACCCGGCTTGCTGCGAGCACCTTGCGCTCGCGGCAGACCCTTGGGCTGGTGTGGCGCTCGTCGCGACTTGGAACGCTGGCCCTCGGTGTCCTGACTGTCCTGGCGGCCTCGTTGCCGCCGCTCATTGCCTACGTCGGCAAGCTCATCGTTGACGCCGTCGTGGCGCACGATCGTGACCGCGCCGTGCAGATGGTTTTGGCCGAGCTCGCGGTGGTGGCCACGCTGGCCCTGCTGGAGCGCGCTCTCGGCTTGGTTCGCCAGCTGGTCGGCGCTCGCCTGGGCATCGACGTCAATGTCGCCATTTTGAAGAAGGCGGAAGCCCTCGAATTGCAGCACTTCGAGGACTCCGAGTTCTACGACAAGCTGTCGCGCGCAAGGCGCGAAGCCTCGCTGCGGCCGCTGTCGCTCATCGAAAGCAATTTCCAGGTTCTGCGTGGCCTTCTCACGCTGACCGGCTACATCGTCCTGCTGCTGCGTTTTTCGCCCGGCATGGTGCTCGGGCTCCTGGCGGCGACCGTGCCCGCGTTCATTGCCGAAGCGAAGTTTTCGGGCGCGGCGTTTCGTTTGCGCAATTGGCGCTCGCCCGACACGCGCCGCCTGATCTACCTCGAATACGTTCTTGCCAACGACGAGCACGCGAAAGAAGTGAAGCTGTTCGGTCTCGGCCCGCTGCTGCTTGGCCGCTATCGCAGTCTGTCCGAGCGTTTCTACGGCGAAGACCGCCAGCTGGCCTTTCGTCGCGCCGGCTGGGGCTACGGCCTGTCGCTCATCAGCACGGCTGTGTTTTACGGCTGCTACTCTTTCATCGTCGTCAGCGCCGTGCGTGGCGCGCTCTCGCTCGGCGACATGAGCCTGTACCTCATCGCCTTTCGCCAAGGCCAGCAGAGCTTCCAAGGCATTCTTACCGCTGTGGGCAGCATGTACGAGGACACCCTGTACATGGCGAATCTGTT
>CAZTTW010001226.1:0-1712 GCA_964616265.1 uncultured Myxococcales bacterium
TGAGCCTTGGACACGGCCTGTTCTTCGCGCTCGGCGGCTATGCCATGGGCATGTACCTCATGCGCTCCATTGCCGGCGAAGGCGTTTACCGGAGCGCCCTGCCCGATTTCATGGTCTTCCTCGACTGGAAGGCTTTGCCTTGGTACTGGCGCGGCTTCGACAGTTTCCCCTTTGCGCTGGCTGCTGCCATAGTTGGACCGGGCCTTCTCGCGTTGGTCTTCGGATACTTCGCCTTTCGCTCGAAAATCAAGGGCGTCTACTTCTCTATCGTCACCCAAGCTCTGACCTACGCGGCCATGCTGCTCTTTTTTCAGAACTCGGCGGGCTTCGGCGGTAACAATGGACTCACCGATTTCAAGCGATTACTCGGCTTTTCGTTGCACGCAACGACGACCCGTTTGGGTCTGTACGTGGCATCGGGTCTGGCCCTTCTCTTCGGCTACGTCGCTTGCCGTTACATCGTAACCAGCAAGTTCGGTCGCGTCCTTACGGCCATTCGCGATGCCGAGCTAAAGGCGCGCTTTTGCGGCTACGAGTCGACACACTACAAGCTCTTCGTGTGGACATTCTCCGCCGTCCTGTGTGCCCTGGCGGGCGCGCTGTACGTTCCCCAAGTCGGCATCATCAATCCCAGCGAAATGCAGCCGTCGAACTCCATCGAGATGGCCATTTGGGTGGCCGTGGGTGGCCGCGGCACCTTGGCGGGCGCCATTTTGGGAGCGTGGATCATCAATGCCGGCAAGAGCTGGCTAACGGCGGCTTTTCCGTCGGCTTGGCTTTACGCTCTCGGCGCCTTGTTCATTCTCGTCACGCTCTTTCTGCCCCAAGGCATCGCCGGGGCACTCGCGCGGCTAACCCGGAAGCGCCTATGATTCAGTCTGCGGATGTCCTCCCCATGCCGGCCGACAGCAGCAACGACGCGCCTCAGCCCACCACGCACGAAAGGCACGCACGGCTCGTTCTTTGGGTGGAAGAGGTTACTGTGAGCTTCGATGGGTTCAAAGCCCTGAACGATTTGACCCTCACACTGGAGCGCGGAGAGCTTCGCTGCATCATTGGTCCCAATGGCGCCGGGAAGACCACGCTGATGGACGTCATTACCGGCAAGACCCGTCCCAACCAAGGCAGCGTCTTCCTGGAAAGCCGCCTGGTCGACCTGACGACCCTGTCGGAACGCGAAATCGCTGTGCTCGGCATCGGACGCAAGTTTCAACGCCCGACGGTCTTCGGCGGCCACACGGTGTTCGAGAATTGCGAGCTGGCCCTGAGCGGGAACAAGGGCGTCTTTGCAAGTTTGTTTCGGCGAATGTCGAAAGCCGACCACGAGCGCATCGAAGAGGTTCTGGAAACCGTTGGCTTGGCGGAGCGCCGCCATGAACCGGCGGGGCTTCTGTCCCACGGTCACAAGCAATGGCTGGAGATCGGCATGTTGTTGGCTCAAGATCCGAAGGTACTTCTAGTGGACGAGCCGGTCGCGGGAATGACCCAGGCCGAGATGGAGAGAACCGCCCAGCTTCTCAAGAGGTTGGCAGGCGAACGTACGGTGGTTGTAGTCGAGCACGACATGGAGTTCATTCGCCAAATTGCGCGAACCGTGACTGTCCTTCACGAGGGAAGCGTCTTGGCCGAAGGTCCGATGGATAAGATTCAGAGCGATCCACGGGTGATCGAGGTCTATTTAGGTGCCTAATCTACTCGAAGTTGCAGGGCTC
>CAZTTW010001227.1:0-1705 GCA_964616265.1 uncultured Myxococcales bacterium
TGAGCACACGAGGCCCCGAGGGCGACGACGCTCGTAAGTACAAGGACACGGACAGGTAGGCGCATGGTGCCTCAGGGTGCGATCATAGGCCCCATCGACAGGAAAGCGCAAAAACTGAGAAGGGTTTCGCGCCCGACACCGGCCCGGGAGCTTGTGGGGAAATGGCGTACCGTCAGTCGTCGGTTGGGTCGTCGGTTGGCTAGGTGCAATCCGCCAAAATGGCGCCGGCTCCACGCGCGAGCAGCGTATCGGCCAATGAGACGCCCAGCTCTTCTGCCCGGCTTGGATCGCCCGCAATCATGTCCGCGATGAGCTGCGTGCCGTCGGGCCGGCCGACGAGGCCACGCAAGACGACTTGGCCACCGACGAGCTGAGCGTAGCCCGCGACCGGCGTTCGACAGCTTGCTCCGAGGCGCGCCAGGAACGCACGCTCGGCTGCGACCGCCAGCGCGGTTTCTTGATTATTCAGCGCCTCGGTGAGCGAGCGAACGCGCGCGTCGGCAGAACGCGCCTCGATGGCCAGGGCTCCCTGGCCTGCGGCCGGCAGCATGCGGTCGGCGGAGAGTCGCTCGGCAATCCGATCGGCAAAGGCAAGACGATCGAGGCCCGCGCACGCCAAGATGGCAGCGTCGACAACGCCCTCGGCGACCTTGCGCAGCCGCGTGTCGAGATTGCCGCGCAGAATTTCGATCTGAAAGTCCGAGCGAACGGCCTTGAGCTGGCAAGCCCGGCGCAGACTCGTGGTGCCGACGCGAGCCGAGGCGGGCAACTGGTCGAGCTTGAGACCCGAACGGCTAACCACAGCGTCGCGAACGTCGGCACGCGCCGGAACCGCGACCACGGCAAGTCCTTCAGCCAGCGCACCGGGCACATCCTTCATGCTGTGAACCGCGAGATCGATTTCACCCGCCAAGAGCGCGGCTTCGATCTCTTTGACCCATAGGCCCTTGCCGCCGGCATTCCACAAAGGACCCGACGACAAGCGGTCGCCTTCCGTGACGATGATCTTTTCGTCGACCACGAGATCGGGATGAGCTGCACGCAAGGCTTGTGCGACGAAGCCGGCCTGCCAGCGCGCCAGCATGCTGCCGCGGGTACCGAGGACGATGCGATTGCCGGAGCTCATCGCCAATCAATAGCCTGCCTGAGCCAGCGCGGCCAGCACGACCGCGCGCCCGCAGCTTGGATCGAGCGGCTTCGCGAGAAAGCCCGGCTCCACTTCGTAGGCAGTCTCGCCGAGAATGACGGAATTCATGTACACCTCGGCTCCCATCGCCGCGATGGCCGCCTTCATTTTGGCGCGGCCGATTAACTTGTTCCCTTCGTCGGATCCGCCAGCGACGTGATCGAAGTAGTAGCCGGGGATCATTCGCACCGCCACGCCGGAGCCGCTGAATGTCATGACCTCGCCGGACAGCTCGACCTTGTCGGTCGTAACCCAGCGATCAACGACGTCTTGGGGAATGAAAATCTTGACCGACATATCCGCCGAAACCGCGCTTGTGCGCGAAGGCTAGCATCGCTGGGGCAAGGGCACAAACGCGCCGATTTCGTGCTAAGACCTGGGCATGGCAAGTGCGAACACCTTCGACGTCACCGACGCGAACTTTCAAACCGAGGTCGTAGAGTCCAAGCTCCCCGTGCTAGTGGATTTCTGGGCCACCTGGTGCGGTCCGTGCCGAGCCATCGCACCGCACCTCGACGC
>CAZTTW010001228.1:0-1703 GCA_964616265.1 uncultured Myxococcales bacterium
CGCCGAGCTCGTCCCAGAAATAGGGCAGGGCGAGGTCGCGCAACTTGTAGAGCCCGAACGGTACCAGGAGGAACAGCGTGAGGACCACCCAGGCTGGGTCCGTTCGAGCGTGGATGCGAAGGTGCCGGAGAAGAGCGCCCGCGGGAAAGCGGACGGCTTCTTCAGGAAGGCTTCTTTCGGCCACGCCCTCAACCTGAGAGCCTCCGATTGCTTGGTGATTGAGCACGCAGACGACTCTTGCGAGTAGGTCCCTGCACGAGGGGTGCCAGGCCTACGAACCTTCAACAGTTGGAAGCATCCCAAGATTCGGTAGCTGCGACAGTGGCATTCTGCCACGTGAGACGTATTGCCACGTTCGCGAGCGGCGTTTCGATGGTGAACGACCCGTGCTCTGCTGCGATTTTCGAGGCCCTTGCGGTGGCTCCGCATTTGCAGAGCGAATCAGTGGGCAAGAACAGCCAAGCCGATGAGAATTCCGACCCCGATCCTGGCGTGCCTTTGGGCTGCGATAGTCATTCGCTCGGCCGTCGCCCAATCCTCCGCCGAATCGAAGGTGGACGTCGGCGTTGACGAAAAACTGGGACAGACGCTTCCTCCTGGTGTCCAGTTAATCGACGAGCAGGGAAATCGAGTCTTCCTGCGCGACTTACTCGACAAGCCAACCATACTCACCCTGAACTACTTCCGTTGCGCTGGGCTGTGCACGCCGCTTCTCAACGGCGTCGTCGATATGTTGCAAAAGACCGATCAAGTCCCAGGCAAAGACTTTCAGGTCATCACGGTAAGCTTCGATCCTCGCGATAATGCCGAGGTCGCGGGCGAAAAAAAGCTGAACTACGTCAAACAGCTAGGCCCAGCCTTTCCGCAGGAAGCGTGGCGATTTTTGACGGGCGATCCAATTTCGACGAAACGTCTCGCCGACGCCGTCGGTTTCAGGTTCGCCAAACATGGCGAAGACTATGTCCATGCAGCGGCCATCATGGTGTTGTCGCGCCGGGGAGTGGTGACGCGGTATCTGTATGGAACAAGTTTCCTTCCTGCGGACGTCAAGATGGCCGTCAGCGAGGCGGCACAGGGCCGCACGGGACTTACCATTTCGCGCCTGCTCAGGTTTTGCTACAGCTACGACCCGTCCAGCCACGCGTATTCGATCAACACCACAAGGATCGGAGGAGCCTTCACACTCGTCCTCGCGCTTGGCTTTGGTGTCGCCATCCTGGCCAGGCGCAAAGCGCGTTGACGATAGCTTTCTTTTCTGGGGCCGAAGCGCAGGCGCATGTGAGAAGCACGAAGGGAATGATCGCGGGCTTGGAGCGCGGCATGGGTTGGCCTCTCGTGGATGTTTGGGTAGAGCTGGGCAACAAGCAACGGTCGCGCCGGGAAGTCAGGTTGTCAGACTGACAGTGGCCGTCTCGGCTCTAGGGTGGCATCGCTCGTGCACAGACAGACGGCGTGAGAAGAGCACAACTCGACCCGATCGATGAAATGTCGGCCAACAAGCATCGTCTACTCGTGGCCGAGGATGACAAGGCCTTGCGCGGGATGCTCGTTGAGATCCTGCGGTCCGACGGACACGAGGTCGTGACAGTGGCAAATGGGCAGGACTTACTGAATACGCTTGAAGTCTCGCTCGACAAGGAGCTCGGCACCGGCCCATTCGACCTGGTGATCTGCGACGTGGGCCTGCCCGACGGCGATGGACT
>CAZTTW010001229.1:0-1698 GCA_964616265.1 uncultured Myxococcales bacterium
CGGCGACGCCTCCCAGGCGCAGGCGGCGAAAGAAGAGCGTGCCGGTGTTGAATTGGGGCACCGGACCGGCAAGGCGTCCGACCAAGCTCACCTTGCCGCCATAGTCGAGCATGGCGATGACCTCGGGTAGCAGGGTGCCGGCGACGTTGTCGATGGCCAAATCCACGCGCCGCTGTCCGAGCGCCCGCTTGAGCGACTGTCCCCACTGCGGATCGGTCGGATCGAAACAGTGCTTGGCGCCCAGCTGGACCAGCCGTGCGCGCTTGGCTTCGCTGCGGGAAAGCGCCACGACTTCGAAGCCCATGGCGCGGGCGAGCTGGATCGATGCGACGCCGACGCCACCGGAGGCGCCCGTGATCAGCACGACCGCGCTGGCATCGAGCTCGCCCCACATGGTCAGGGCCTGGTACGCCGTCAGATAGACCAGGGTCGCGCCCGCGGCTTCGGTGTCGCTCCACCCGGCGGGCACGTCCACCAGATTGTCTACCGGTACCGCGACGAGATCGGCAAACGTGCCCGGCTTTTCCACGCCAACGTCGCCGCGCAAGACAATCTTGCGGGCGCCCACGGTAATATCACCTGCGCCAGAGCCCACGGCGACCACGGTGCCGATGCCATCGCGGCCGAGAATGTGCGGCATGGGTGGCTTGGCGGGATACTGCCGAATCGCGACGTAGTGGTCGGCCGGATTCAGCCCGGCATACTGAATCTTGAGCACGGCCTCGCCCGCCTTAGGCGAAGGATCGGGATGATCGCTCAGGCGCAAACTGCCAATGCCACCAAAGTTGTCGAGGAGCCAAGCACGCATGAGTCAAGCATGCCTACAAGGCGTAGCCAGATTCAAGGTGTGGACGCAGTCTTCGCTTTTGCCGGCTGCTCGACCTCACGCTTCGAAAAAAAACGGTAAAGCAAGTCTTCTTTTCGTTACGTGGTCGTCCCGCGCCGACCGGGCGGACGTTTCGCGTGGAATTTTGCTCATGTCCCGGCTAGAGTGCCGGCGTTCGTTACGGAATCGTGCCCTGCAGAGGGACACCCTGCTGGGCATCTCCATCCCAAATTACAAGGAGCGGCATTCATGAAGACAGCATTGAAGATGATGGCAGTCCTGTTCGTGTTTGGCACGGCCAGCGCAGCTATGGCCGACGGTACGGAGATGTTCAACAAGAAGTGCGCCGGCTGCCACGGCAAGGATGGCAAGGCTGCTACCAGCATGGGCAAGAAGCTCAACATCAAGGATCTCAGCGACCCGGCGGTGCAGAAGGCAGCGAAGGACGCGGATTGGGAGAAGCTCATCGCTGAGGGCGTCAAGGCGGATGGCAAGCAGGTCATGCCCGCGACGAAGGCAAGCCCCGACGAGATCAAAGACCTCGTAAAGGTCTGCCGCAGCTTCAAGAAGTAGTGTCGGCCAAGCGGGAGCTATCCCGTCGTTTTCTGCGGGCGACTATGCTTCGGGCGTAGTCGCCCCTTTTTGTGCGCCGCGCTGCATCCTGGGGAGCGGCACTATCAGACGTGTTTGCAGGCGTCGCTTTCGGCTACTATCGGTGGGTGGATTCGCACTACTCCCGAACCAATCCCAATGCATCTGCATCCGGGCTAGGCCTTCCGGTTTCCATGGGGCCAATCGCGTTGCCCAAACCGCCACCCCGCAAGATACGGTGGGGACGGCTGTTTTTGTGGACGGTACTCGTCTTTGCGGGC
>CAZTTW010001230.1:0-1694 GCA_964616265.1 uncultured Myxococcales bacterium
TTGGCGCAGGGCTTGGCTCCAACATCGCGGGTTGGCTTGGACTGTCCGCGCGCCAACGACGCACCCTCATGATCGCCGGAATGGGAGCCGGTATCGGCGCCATCTTCCGCGCACCTATGGCAGGCGCCCTGTTCGCGGCGGAGGTCCTCTATCGAGACATGGATCTCGAACCGGAGGTCGTGGCACCGGCCATATTGTCGTCCATCGTGGCCTACAGCACCTTTGGTTCCATCTTCGGCTGGCACGCGCTCTTCGAGACGCCGAGCTTTCGTTTTCGCACGCCACTCGAGCTCGGGCCGTACCTCGTTCTCGGAGGAGTGGTCGCGCTGGGAGGCCGAACCTATCCCCAGGTCTTTTATGGCATCCGCAACTGGTTCAAGGCTCTTGGCATCCCCACTTGGCTCAAGCCTGCCGTCGGGGGACTCATGGTCGGAGCGGTTGGCCTGTTTGTCCCGTCGGCGCTCTCGACCGGATTCGGCGTGGTTCAAAACGCATTCCAAGGCCAAGGAACGGTGCTTGCTTTGTTGGCCATCGCGGCAGCCAAGATGCTGACGACCTCGTTCACCGTTGGTTCTGGTGGCAGCGGAGGTGTCTTTGGTCCCGCGGTCGTTATCGGTGGCGCCCTCGGCGGCGCCGTCGGGCTCGTGTTCCACCAGTGGCAGCCAGCGCTGGTGCCCGATCCCGGTGCCTTCGCCATGGTCGGCATGGCGGGGTTCTTTTCTGCCGCGGCTCACGTTCCCATTTCGACCGTCATCATGGTGAGCGAGATGACCGGCAACTACCACCTGCTGGTGCCTACGATGTTCGTGTGCATGCTGGGCTTTCTGCTGGTCCGGCGCCACACCATCTACGAAAAACAACTTCCCGCGCGAGCGGCCTCTCCCACGCACCAGCGCCAGATCATTCGCACGCTGCTCGAGCGAACGACGGTGAAAGACATCCTTGCCCTCCGCCCAAGTCCGGCCCCCGAACCGGTCAGCGAGAGGACGCCGCTACCGGCCGTCATCGAGCGTTTCGCGGCCAGCGGCCAGAGCTGTTTGCCGGTCCTCGACGGACACGATGCCCTCGTTGGCGTCATCTCTTTTCAGGCGGTCCAGCAAGTCTTGAGCCATCGTGGGACTCTGGCTAATCTCGTCGTCGCACGCGAGCTGGCCACGCCCGCGATCACCGTCACCAGCGACAAGAGCCTCTACTCGGCTTTGGCTAAAATGTCGGAGTTCGACAGCAAAGAATTAATCGTGGTGGAAACAATCGCCGAAAAATCGAAAGTCGTTGCCATCCTCACGAGCGGCGACATCAATGCGATCTACGACGAGCAGATCCTCAATCCACCGCAACAAGAGCCCGCGACCAGCATTGCTCTCGGCCAGGCGCTCAAGCGTTGGCTTCCCAAGGGCTGGTTCCCGAAGAAAGAAGGCTAGCGAGTCACCCCGGTACGGGACAGGTACGTGTTCACAAAGGCCCGAAATTCATCGAGATCGAACGGCTTGTCGAGCACTGCCAAAGCGCCGAGGTGATGCGCCTGCGCATGCAGCTCCTCGTCGCCAAAAGCGGTGATGAAGACGACCGGCGGAATATGGGGGCCGTAGCCGACTTCCTCGAAAGCGCGCAGCCCGGTCATGCCGGGCATGCGAATGTCGGAGATCACCAGGTCGAATGGGCCGGTGCCGAGCTCCTTGTCGAGCGAGACTTCA
>CAZTTW010001231.1:0-1693 GCA_964616265.1 uncultured Myxococcales bacterium
AAGAAGATGGAGGGCAAGGCGGCCGGTGCTACCGGCTGGCTGGTCAATCCCTTCGACGAAAGTCAGCTGATCGCAGTCGTCCGCAAGTTCGTGCGCTAACGAGGGCTTGCAATGCTTCATGTGAACAGTGAAGGGCCGCAGGTCATCCGGATCTCAGGCGACGCCACCGTGTGTGAGGCAAACACACTGCACGTTGCGCTTGCTGGGCTAAGCCTCGCCAAGGAAGGCGATATCAACGTCGATCTACGCGGACTGGAGGCCATGGATGTATCCGGTGTACAGATTCTCGTCGCCTTCCGTCGGCACTTGGGCGCTGCGCGGGTTTCCTTTCGCAACCTTCCCGCTCACATTCTCGACACCCTGAAGCTCGGCGGGATGGACTGCTACTTTCGGTAATCAGCCATGGCGCAAGACTTCCTCAAAAGTGGTTTTGTCACAGAAGCCGAGGAGCTGCTGTCTGGGATGGAGGACGGACTCCTGTCGCTGGAGACTTCACCCGACAGCGCTGAAGCACTCAATGGGATCTTCCGCGCGGGTCACACCATCAAGGGTGGCGCTGGTCTGCTGAACGTCGTCGAAATCGTGGCTTTCACCCACGTTCTCGAGAACGTCCTCGATCGCCTGCGCAAGAAAGAGATCACGGCCGACCAAGAGCTCGTAACTCTCCTGCTCGGCGGTTGCGACGTCATCCGGCGCCTGGTGAGTTGTGTTTCGGAGGAACGGCCGATCGTGATCGACGACAATTATGGCCGCGTGCTCGATGTTCTGCGCAAGTACGCGGACGCCACGGTATCCGCTGTGAAGCAAGTCGTCGCGGTGGAAGCACCGGACGACCAACGTGAGCGCATCTTCCGCATCAGCCTGCATCCGCGCGAAGACTTGCTCGAAACCGGCCAAGACCCGTTGATGCTGTTGCTGGAGCTGAGTGACTTGGGAGAGGTTTTGGCCGTCGAATCGGACATGGATCGCTTGCCAGCATTCGCTGAGCTTGAGGCCCAGAAAGTCTACCTTAGCTGGCAGGTGCTTCTGCGAAGCCAGTGTCCCCGTCGCGCGGTCGAGGGCGTATTCACCTTTGTCAGCGGCGACAACCGCGTCGACATCGCCGAGGTCATGAACTGCGAGCACTTCAGATAGCACGCCAACGGAAGCTGGGGCGGGTGTCCTCCTTGGCAGATGTAGCCTGCGCGAAACAACCCAGGAAGGAAGAAGCCATGCCACTCAAGAAGAACGAAGAGAACGAGATCACCCCGAGCACCATCCAACCGACCAAGATCGAAAGCAAGCTAGAGCGCTCGGGCGCCGATGCCAAACGCAAGCAAGCGCGAAATATGGCGCGCCAGCAGCAAGCGGCCGAGCGGGTTTCCACCGCCTGCACCGAGCTGGCGAGCAACCTCAACGAGGCATCGTCCGCCACCGAAGAATTGCGTAAGTCGATGCAACAGATCGCTTCGGGCGCCACGGAGGCCTCGGGCGCGTGTCAGGAGTCGCAGGCCGCGGTGACCCAGATTTCCGGCCGACTGGAAAGGCAGGGGCGCGCCGCCCAGCTCGCGCAAGAGAAGACTGCCGCCATGCAACGCCAGTGCGATGAAGTCACGCAAAGCATTTCCGAATTGGTGTTGAACGTCGACGTGGCGTCGACCCGACAAGCGGATTCGGTCAAGATGATGGCCGATCTCGAAAAGCAAGCCGCCAA
>CAZTTW010001232.1:0-1692 GCA_964616265.1 uncultured Myxococcales bacterium
GGCCAACTCATCAGGAACGTCGGTCCGACGAATGACAACGGGGCAGATGGCAAGGTCGCCTGCCGATCGTGCCTTCGGGGGCCTGCTGAACTATTACCGTCGGGAGGCAGCATGAGCCTCGGCGATGGATTTCGGGACAGCAAGGGATTGCCGAGTTTCATCCCGCGCGCTGGTCGAGAGACTATCTGATACCCTGGTCTCCATGTTCGGGTCGCCAATGGGCAGCCGCACGCTCCTAGCCGCGTCGCTATGGCTTTGGGCTTGTTCCTCGCCCTCGCTCCCCAGCAAAGACGCAGCCCCCGACTTTGAGATCCCGATAATCCCTGTTGGCAAGGATGCGGCGGCGGATGTCGGACCGCTCTGCCAGGAGACAAAGTTGGCAAGGATGCGGCGGCGGATGTCGGACCGCTCTGCCAGGAGACAAAGTCGCTTTCGTACGATTCGGGCATGCCGCAAATCCCTCTCGACTGGCAGTCGGCACAATCACTGTCGGCTTGGCGTGGGCTGTACAAGGACTCGCCGCCCACCAGTCTGTGCCTTCTCCAAAGCGGTGATGGCTACAACGAAGCCGTCCTTTCATGCTTCGAGGGCGGCGAGATGATGTTGGTGATGGAGCTCCATTTTCTCTACGATCCGAGAACGGGAAAGCTCGTCGCGCAGTTGTTCGGGGTGACCGTGACCGAGCCGCTCACGTGCCAGTTCAGAACACCCGATGGTCCCCCAAATCCGGAGGTTATTCTGGGCGCCTGTAGCATGGGAACTCCCCTCCAGCCGGTCTGTGTTCCCGCGCCCGATGCCGGTACTTCGCTGTCCCGGGACCTCGACCGTTAGCTTGGCGGCAAAATCCAATACGACACTAAGCAGTCCGGACGGTAGGCGCTACAAGCACCATTCTCGAGCGTTCCATCTCGAAGCAGAACGCCGATAAGGCCTGATCTGTAAACTACACCGCGCGCACCCTCGGGCGCCGAAATACTTAGGAGCGACGCGCGCCGGAAGTCTCACTCCTTGACTCTGAAGAAGTCGTAACTGTCCTCGCGAATGTGATCGACACCTTCTTTTCCTCGTTGGCGGAAGAGGCCTTTCTCGGCCTTCTCCCAGACAGGCCACCTTTGCTGAGGACCTACGGGATAACCAATACGAACGCAGATGAACCCTTCCCCCGCTTTAATGTCGTCAAGCGAGGAGACCTTCTCGGTGATGCTCCCAGATTCGAATTCGCTAAAGGTGACATCCGCGCGTTTCATAGCTCCCTTCGAGGTCAACGATGCTCGACAGCAACACAGACATTTTCTGCCGTATTGGCGACTTCTGCAACGTGCATCATTTTCCCGAGCCTAGGCGCTTCAAAGGCCGTTTTGCCTTCACCGAATCGCATCCCATGTCAAGGCTACCTACTCAATACCGCTATCAGCGACATCCTCGGCCGTCGACAGGTCAACGTCGTCAAACAGAAGCTCGACGAGTGGATCAGTTGGGCCAGCCGCTCAAGACTGCCTTCCTTCAAGAAGGTCGCCAGAACCATTAAGAAGCATCTCGACGGCATCGTTGCCATCGTCGCCACCGGGCTCAACAACGGAAGGACCGAGGGACTCAATGGCAAAATCAGGGTCATCACCCGCAGGGCCTATGGCTTCCACAACGCTCAAGCCCTCATTGGCTTCATCTTCCTCTGCTGCTCAGGCGTTATCC
>CAZTTW010001233.1:0-1690 GCA_964616265.1 uncultured Myxococcales bacterium
GAGGCGTATTGGCTCGACGACATCCAAAGCGTCGGCGCGATGCCACCGCCGGCATAGATTCCCACCCCTCCGTCCGTCAGATAGTAGCTGCCCCCCAGCTCGGCGTACAGCAGGGTGACCCGCACATCACCGCTCGCCGAACTGTCATCGAGAGGAACGGCCGCACCCACGCCGAACTCGAAGAAGTAGCCACGTGCACCGATGCGACCGTCGAATGCCGCAGAAACCACGGGAGAGAATGTCCTGCCCGACGAACGTGGCACGAGCATGGCCACTTTCGCACCGAGCGCCTTGGGGTAGCCTCGGCTCGACTCTTCGCCGCTTGGTGGCGCCTCGACGGTTGGCGGAGCTTCCGGCGCTACAGCCACTTTCGGCATCACCGGCTGGTGAAGGATCAGCGCACGAGCGAGCTTCGCCGTTTCAATCTCCATGGCGTCGAGGGAAGGAGCAGCGGTTTGAGCGCGATAGGAGACAGCGCCGTCTTTGCCAAACAAGGTACCCGCGAGCTTCACCACAGTGCCAAGTTGCATCGCGGTCAGCTCGACGTAAAACTCGACGCCCATCTGCGCGGCGGCGGTCATGGCATTCGGCGTGTGCGCGCGAATAGGCTTGGTCTCGAGAGGCGACACGACCGCGACATTTGCGTCGCGAGCAAAGGCATTTGCGAAAAGCACGCCGATAGCGTCGCACTCGCCGGGCGTGAGATTGGCGCCCTCCACGGGCATGACCGCCACCGTGGCACCGTAGGCTCGCGGCGCCGAAAACGCGCAAATAACGGCGATTGCGCTGAAGAGCCATGGCAGCAGTCTTCTCGAGGTCATTGCGTTCCTTCTGTGACTCGCGGGTTGCATCGCTTGCGTACGTAGCAAGTCCCCTGCCATTGAAAGCGCGAGTCTTCTCATCGGCAAGGCGCAGCCCACACAGGGTACCACTGGTGAAAGTTCACCACTTCACCACGTCCTCAGTCCAGCAGGAACTTCTCGGCGAATCGTCGCACGAGCAGAAGACCGAGCGCGCGGCCGGCGCTGACCGACTTGCTGCCGATGAGAGCGAGCCCGAGCGCGAACAAAACCCAAGAGAAACCGTAAAGAGGCGGACCGACCAAGAGCAACTTGGGCTGTTTCGTCCAGGCCGACATCGCGCCCAACGCAAAAATGGCTGGCCAGCCGAAAACGTAACTTGCCGCCAGGATGACAAGGCCGAGCAGGACGCGTGGCGGAGGCCGCCGCAGAAATTGCGGATCGATCGGCGTGGCAAGCGCCTTCTGCACCAGCCGACGCGCCCGTAGCCATCGTCGCAGACGAGTCATGGCTCTTCGAGGGGTGCCGCCGCCAACAACTCCAAGATAGCGACGCGGTCGCGTTTGCCGACCGGCGTGATGGGAATAGCGGAAACGCAACGCAGGCGACGCGGCCATGCGGGCGACGGCAGCTTGGCGCGCAGCTCACGCGCCAGATCGCCTGCCGGCCGCTCGCAAGCCGCCAGCGCCACAATCTCCTGGCCGCGCCCGGACTCCGACGGCAGTGCCAGGACGACCGCATCGCTGACGCCGTCGAGGGCTCGCAAGACGCTTTCAACCTCGGACAGGGCGACACGCTTGCCGCCAACTTTCACCACGCCGTCCACACGCCCAAGCACAAGGAACCTACCGTCGGGAAAGATCTCGGCCCTATCGCCGGTCACGAAGGCG
>CAZTTW010001234.1:0-1690 GCA_964616265.1 uncultured Myxococcales bacterium
CGCCCGTCATCGATGCACGTGCTCCGCGCTTCAACCAGGCCGTGATCGGCCTGGCTGCCTTGCTGGCCTTTGCCTTCCATTGGTGGCCGCTCTTGTCCCTGGCTGCGCTGCAGTTGGCGCTGACGCTTATTTTCGGCCCACGCGTTTGCCTCGGATGCATCATCTTCTTCAAGCTCGTGCGCCCACGCCTTGGGCCGGGTCCGCTTGAAGATGCCAGACCGGTTCGATTCGCGAATCTCGTCGGCCTTGTCTTCCTCTCAGCAGCAACGCTTACCCACATCATCGGCTTCCACGCCCTCGGCTGGATTCTTGGTCTCGTGGTCGCAGCACTGGCACTTCTCGCCGCAACGACCGGCCTGTGCGTTGGATGCACTATCTATCGACTGCTGGCGCACCTTGGCGGCATCGGCCCGCGAGTCATCCACCGAATCGACTTGGACGAAATCGGCGCCACACCCACGACGGGATTAGTCGTGCAGTTCACCTATCCGCGCTGTACCGACTGCCGCACCCTCGAGGAACGCCTGCATCGCCAGGGCGTGCCTCTCGTCCTGATCGACGTGTCCCAGCGCCCCGACTTGGCTCGCAAGTATGGCGTCAGCTTGGTCCCACTGGCCTTCAAGGTCGCGCTTGACGGCCGCGTACTCGCACGTGTGACCGAGTAGCACTGCCTCGCCGCTTTGGCAAGAGAGCGTCTGGTCAACCGCACGGATGTCTGTTATACGAGACCTTAACAACCAATTTCGAGAAAGGGACCACGGCATGGCTACGTTCAAAGACAACTCACTGTCCATCGGGCGGACCCCACTCATCCAACTCAACCGAGTGGTGCCTCCGGGAAGCAAAGTGTTCGCAAAAATCGAGGGGCGAAATCCTGCCTACTCGGTCAAGTGTCGGCTGGGTGCAGCCCTGATCTGGGACGCAGAGAAGAAGGGTTTGCTCAAGCCCGGCGTCGAAATCGTCGAGCCGACGTCGGGAAACACCGGCATCGCGCTTGCGTTCGTCGCGGCGGCACGTGGCTACAAGCTCACGCTGGTCATGCCAGAGACGATGAGCATCGAGCGACGCAAGGTTCTCAAGGCGTTCGGCGCGACCATCGTCCTCACGGAAGGTCCGAAGGGAATGAACGGTGCCGTGAAAAAGGCCACCGAAATTCGCGATTCCGATCCCCAACGTTACTTTCTGCCTCAGCAATTCGAAAACCCCGCCAATCCCGCCATCCATGAGGCCACGACGGGACCCGAAATCTGGGAGGACACCGATGGCAAGATCGACGTCTTGGTTTCAGGCGTCGGCACGGGTGGCACCATCACTGGGGTTTCTCGCTACATCAAGAAGCAAAAGAACAAGGCCATCGTCAGCGTCGCCGTCGAGCCGACCGAAAGCCCGGTGATCACGCAGCGGCTGGCCAAGCAGGAGATCAAGCCTGGCCCCCACAAGATTCAAGGTATCGGAGCCGGCTTCATTCCGAAGACGCTGGATGTATCCGTCATCGACCGAGTCGAGCAGGTCAATTCTGCTGATTCCATCGCCTTTGCCCGCCGCCTCACTGCGGAGGAAGGAATTCTTTCGGGCGTGAGTGGTGGCGCGGCAGCGTTGGCTGCTGCGCGCCTCGCAGCCCTTCCCGAGTTCGCCGGCAAGACCATCGTGGTCGTGCTTCCCGACTCGGGCGAGCGCTATCTGAGCGGCC
>CAZTTW010001235.1:0-1689 GCA_964616265.1 uncultured Myxococcales bacterium
AGCGCATGCCGCGCATGACCGGGCTCGAGCTGCTGAAGGCGATTCGCGACGTGCGCCCCGACGCCATCGGCATCATCGTCACCGCGTTCACCGACGTCGAGGTGCTGATCGAATCGATCAACCTCGGGCGCATCTACCGCTACGTCACCAAGCCGTGGGACAGCAAAGAGCTGCGCGGCATCCTGATCCAGGCCGTCGAACGTTTTCACTTGTTGCGGGAAAACCGCCGCCTGGCCGAGCAGCTTTCCGAGTACGCCGGTATTCTTTCTCGCGACGCGCACGGTGAATTCAACTTTGGCGCCATCGTCGGCGATTCGCCGTCGTTGCGCCAGGTGCTGGCCAAGGTCGAACAGGTGGCGCAAACCCAGGCGACCGTACTTCTGCGCGGCGAGACCGGCACCGGTAAAGAGATGGTGGCGCGGGCCATCCACATCAACAGCGCGCGCGAGGCGCGACCGTTCGTGCGCGTGAACTGCGCGGCGCTCGCCCCGGGCGTGCTGGAGTCCGAGCTCTTCGGCCACGAGAAGGGCGCCTTCACCGGCGCCGTGGCCCGACGGCCGGGCCGCTTCGAGCTGGCCGACGGCGGAACGCTGTTTCTCGACGAGGTCGGCGACTTGCCGCTGGACGTGCAGGTGAAGCTGCTGCGCGTGCTGCAAGAGCGCGAGTTCGAACGCGTGGGCGGCGTGGAGACCGTCAAAGTCGACGTACGCCTGGTTTCCGCCACGCACCGCGATCTCGAACAGCTCATCAACGAAGGCAAGTTCCGCGAGGATCTCTACTATCGCCTGAACGTCTTCCCCATCACCTTGCCGCCGATGCGCGAACGCACGAGTGATATTGCTTTGCTGGTCGAGCATTTCATCGCCAAGTATGCGCAAAGTTCGGGCAAGGCGGTGCGCGGTGCCGATGCCGCGGCCATTGCCTTGCTTGCCGCCTACCCATGGCCCGGCAACGTGCGCGAACTGGAAAACGTGATCGAGCGCGCCCTGATTCTCGCGACGGGCGATACGCTATCGCCCGCGGATCTGGATTTTGGCCGACGCCAAGCGCCGGCGCCAGGCGCCGTAGCCGCGCCTGCGGCCGCAGGCCCTAGCGGTGGCGTGTCGGCAGATAGCGGCCGATCGCTCTACAAGCGCTTGTCCGAGCAAGAGCGCAACGAAATCATCGCTGCCGTCGAGCAAGCCCAGGGTAACATCGCCCACGCCGCGCGCGCCCTCGGCATCAACCGCTCGACGCTCTACTACCGCATGCGCAAGCACGGCCTCGAACATCTTCTGCCCACGCGCGAAGAGCCGAGCGAAGCAGACGTCGGAAGCACACCGAGCGCGTAAGCGCCCTCGATGGGCCAACCGCAATTCCGATGGGCACGATTCGGCAGCTGATCGCTTCCGCTGCGTGCGCTGCCCTGCTTGGGCTGGCGGCTTCTGGCGTCGTGCGGACACATTTCTCCTCGCTTCTGTCGGCGATGACACCGGCAATTCCCCGCGCGCCGTCCGATCCATCCGACCCGTCCGAGGATGATGCTCATGCTGGCAGCGCGTCTCTAGCGCTCATTCCAGAGGACACGGCGTCCGAAACGCAGACCATCTTGGCATCGACTGCCAAGGGGCCTTCAGGTCGTTCCGAGCGTCCCGTCCGTTCCCGCTCCTCGGCGCACCGGGCATTCTCGCAGGAGCTCGACCGGGGAAT
>CAZTTW010001236.1:0-1688 GCA_964616265.1 uncultured Myxococcales bacterium
TCTGATCGGTCGTCCAATTGCCAAGGCCGGTCGTTGGATCCGACGTCAAGTTCGCTGACACGGAATGAATCTTCGGGTTCGACGCAATGACAGCTCCGTAGTCTACGCCGCCTTGGAAGTACTTGCTGGTGTCGATGGCGTTCGGTCCGCTCGCCAAGTGAGGCGTGTGGCACTCGATGCAAATGCCGGCTTCGGTTGCTAGGTAGCGCCCGCGAACGGCGCTCGCGTACTGCGGGTTGCTCGTGGCCGGCGTCGGGATGGTGGCAGGGTCGAGGTAGTTCGCCGGCGCGGGAACATCGAAAGCCGGGGAGCGCGCCGGAAGCGGGTTGTGCACGGCGGGAATCGACTGCAAGTAGGCCACGATGGCGTCAGCGTCGTCGCTCGTCATATTGTGGAACACGTAGTACGGCATCGTCGGATTCAGCGCCTGCGTGCCGGCATCGACTCCGCGAACAGTCATACCATCGAGGAACATGTGCTTGATCTGGTCGGCGGTGTAGCTGCCGAGACCAGTCGTCGGATCCGGGGTCAGGTTGCGCGACGGCAGCGCTTGCCCATTAGGCAGCTGCGCGAAGGCGGGATTTCCGGCTAGGAACTTGCTCATATCCGGAGCGCCCGAGGGCAACGTCGGCGTATGGCAGTCGGAGCAAGCGATCACGTTGTTCACGAGGTATCTGCCGCGAGCGACGAGGGCGTTACCACCATCCACGGCCGTCGAGCCCTCCAGCCCGGGGCCGGTGGCGCTGTCGGTCTTGGGGGTATTGCCGGTATCGGAGCACGCGACGGCCACCATCGCCAGGGCGAGCGCCGCGGTCAGGACAAGAAACGAACGACTTATGGATTTCTGCATACAGGAACCCTCCTAGGGCGTCTTGGGTGACGTACACGCACCATAGATTCGACCGTTGCTCGTAGACAAGCCCAAATCAGGATGAGGTTAGTCCGTTTTCAAGCTCGACGCTCTCCGGGACCCCTGCCGTCTTGACCAGAAACCGCCGGTTCCATGACGGAAGTTGAAAGGAATGCAAGAGTCCAACAGTGAAGGAGTAGTCACCGGCATTTCATCGAGCGAAGGCAGAAAGAGATGGCGGTCCGCACAGCCCATGACTGGAGGCAATCGCGTGGAACTGCGGCGTTCCGATCGCGATTTGCGCGATCGCCTCGTTTGGTCAAAGTTAGTGAACGCGGCTGCTTTGCCAGAAACGATGCCGGGTTCAGGGAGATCGACAAGCCGCGATATGTGGAGTGCCGGATTATGTGGAGCTGCGTGGTGGCAACAACACGGGCCCCGACAGTGGAGGTCGGGGGCGTGCGGCAGTGCGGCTCCACATAATCAGAGGCCCGACAGGAAGACGAGCAAAGCGTCGTCGGGCTTGAAGCGTCGGACGGCGGTTTTGGGCGGCGTGAGTTTGTTGAGCGCGGCTTCCTTGGTAACGAGGTCGGCCTCGACGTAGATGTGCGTGGTTTCGAGGCTCTCGTGTCCGAGCCAGAGCGCGATGACCGAGCAGTCGACACCCGCCTGAAGTAGGTGCATCGCGGTCGTGTGGCGAAAGACGTGTGGTGAGATGGTCTTTCCACGGAGACTGGAACAGCGTGGAGTCGCGACAGTGACGACTTGGTCGAGGATGTATCGCTGCTGCGAACACAGACATTTTGAACTTTCTGTTCGCAACATCGTCAGCAAGGAA
>CAZTTW010001237.1:0-1684 GCA_964616265.1 uncultured Myxococcales bacterium
AACGCAACTGCGCTGCTTCGGCGGCCGGCATGCCGACTTTCAGGAAACACTTGTCTATGGTCGCGCCGGTGCCCGAGGCGCACTTATCGTTCATCGACGCGAGGGCGGTCTTGCCGGTCGAACGTCCCTCTTCGTCCTGGCCTTCTTTGAAGATGATGATCTTGGCGTCCTGACCGCCCAGCTCGATGACGGAGCCGACGTCGGGAAAGAGTTTCTCGACGGCCAGCGTGACGGCATTGACCTCTTGGACGAAGCGCGCGCCTAGAGGATCGACCAGTGGCGCCGCGCCCGAGCCGGTAACGAAGGCGCGCACGCTCGACGGATCGTTGCCCAGCTCGGGAAAGCGCTCGACCGCAGCTTCGAGCAGCTCCAGGACTTTTTCCGCTTGGCGGGTTTGGTGCCGCTGATAATCGGCCCAGCAAATTTCGTGCGTGGACGGATCGACCACGACCACCTTGCAGGTCGTCGATCCGACGTCCACTCCCACGAAGTATGAGGTCTTCGCTCGTCCGGAATCGTCGTGCATGAGCAGCGTCCCCCCAGCTCTGTCGTGCCCTTCCGACAAAGCATCTCGAACGACGCTTTCGACGAAGGGCAGGCTGAAGATAGGGGGTGCTCCCGTCGGTCGTCAAGCAAAAGAGGATGAAAGAAGTCCGAATTAGATTGTCCACCGCGACGGTGGGGAAGCGACGGGTTGGAAACTACGGCGGCAAGTGCGCGAAGCGCGCTGCGGAAGTAGCGTTCGCGAAACAATGCGAATGGCGGAGTGATATCACCATGTCCCGGATGCGGGCGGAATGACGAGCGTTCGCCAACTTCGTCTTCGCTTGCAACTCGCTGGCGAGGCACCTGGGCCTCGCCACTCTGGCGCCGCGGCCGTCGTGAGAACTAGTCGAGCGCTGCGTGCCGCGCTTGAATGGTGTCGGCCAGTTTGTCGACCGCCGCCAGATCTTCGGGCGTGGGCAAGCCTTTGCTCATCAAGGGCTCGAGCAATTCCAGCTTGAGGCCGGAGAGCAGGCCCTTGAGTGTGTCGACCGTCTTTCCGCCCCAGGCTTGCGAGCCAATGATGACTGCGTGGCGCAGCTTGGGCTTGATGGCGCCGGTCAGATAGGCGGCGTAGACGGCGGCGGGGTGCGGACCATTCAGCACCGTCGGCGTTGCCAGGACCAGTGTAGCGGCATCGACGAGTGCCATGGCTAGCTCGCCAATGTCGACGGTCGCCAGGTCGAACTGCTTGACGTTGATCTCTTGCGTGACCAATCGGTCGACCAGCCGGTCGACCATCGTCTTGGTGCTGCCGTGCATGGAGACGTAGGCGACCAGCGCTTCGTTCTTCACGCGGTCCGAGGTCCAGTCCTTGTAGGCGTCGAGGATGAATTGCGGCCGGCGGTAGATGGGCCCGTGGCTGGGCGCGATGATCTCGGGTCCCATCGCTTCGATCTTCTGCAAGTAGGCCGGATACTTCTGCCGGAAGGGCATCATGATCTCGGCGTAGTAGCGCTTGGCCGAAAGGTAGACGTGGTGTTCGTCGTCGGCGAACAGCGTGCCGGTCGCGAAGTGCGAGCCGAAGAAGTCGCATGTGAAGAGGATCTTTTCCTCGCGCAGGAAGCTGAGCATGGTCTCGGGCCAGTGCACCCACGGCGCGAACATGAACTGCAGGCTGCGGCCGCCGAGATCTAGGACG
>CAZTTW010001238.1:0-1684 GCA_964616265.1 uncultured Myxococcales bacterium
AGCGCCTCGGCGACGACGTGATCCGCGAGCGTTACGGCAACCTGTTCGACATGTACGAACGGATCACCGATGAGAATCCCTTCAAGGTGCCGATGCGCATCTATCCCGCCGTGCACTACGCGATGGGTGGTCTTTGGGTTGACTACAATTTGATGAGCACGATTCCCGGGCTGTTCGTCCTCGGTGAGGCGAATTTCTCGGATCACGGCGCCAATCGCCTAGGTGCGTCGGCCCTCATGCAGGGCTTGGGCGACGGTTACTTCATCATTCCCTACACCATCGGGAACTATCTGACGTCGTCCAAGCTCGGCAAAACGGACGCGGCCGCTCCGGAATTCAAGCGCGCCGAGGCTGCCGTGAACGAGAAGTCGCAGAAGCTACTCGGCCACCGCGGCAAGCGAAGCGCCGGCTCGTTCCACAGAGAGCTGGGCAAACTCTTGTGGGACCATTGCGGGATGGCGCGCAATGCGGCCGGCCTGAAAGCCGCGCGGCAGCGCATTCCCGAGCTGCGCGAGGAATTTTGGAACAATGTCATCGTCCCTGGCAGCGGCAGCGAGCTGAACCAAGAGCTCGAGTACGCAGGGCGTGTCGCGGACTTCCTGGAATTCGGCGAGCTTCTGTGCCTCGACGCGCTGGATCGCAACGAATCGTGCGGTGGCCATTTCCGCGAAGAGTTCCAGACCGAAGAGGGCGAAGCTAAGCGCAACGACGCCGAGTATGCTCACGTCGCCGTGTGGGAGCACCGAGGTTTGAATCAAGAGCCAATTCGCCACCGCGAGCCCTTAACGTTCGAGAACGTGCACCTGGCGCAACGGAGTTACAAATGAACCTGCTGCTGATGGTCTGGCGTCAGGAGAACACCGCCACGAAGGGCGATTTCCAGCGAATCGAGGCCAAGGACATCAGTCCGGACATGTCCTTCCTGGAAATGCTCGACGTGGTGAACGAGCGCCTGGTTCTGGCGGGGCAGCGGGCGATTGCCTTCGACCACGACTGCCGCGAAGGCATCTGCGGCATGTGTGGTGTCGTCATCAACGGAATTCCGCACGGTCCGCAGCCGGGTACGACAACCTGCCAGCTTCACATGCGCCATTTCCACGACGGGCAGACCATCGTCATCGAGCCGTTCCGCGCCAAGCCCTTTCCGGTTCTGCGCGACTTGGTCGTGGATCGCTCGGCGCTCGACCGAATTATCTCCGCTGGCGGCTTCGTTAGCGTCTCGACCGGATCGGCGCCTGACGGCAACGCCATCCCGATAGCCAAGCACGACGCGGATGCTGCCATGGACGCAGCGGCGTGCATCGGCTGCGGCGCATGCATCGCGGCCTGTCCCAACGCGTCGGCTATGCTGTTCACCGGGGCAAAGATCTCCCACCTGGGGCTTCTGCCGCAGGGGCAACCGGAACGCTGGACGCGCGCCGAGAGCATGGTGGCCGCCATGGACCGCGAGGGCTTCGGCCACTGCACCAACGTCACCGAGTGTTCGGCCGTTTGCCCGAAGGAGATCGACGTCAAGGTCATCTCCCGAATGAATAGAGACCGAATAGGTGCGATTTTTATGGTAGCCAGACGGGCGTTAGCGGCGGATAATTCCTAAGGTTGGGGATCCGCAAAGCGGAGCCGCAAAGTCCGATTAGATGCCAGGGGGTTAGCCATGACGTCTTGTACGATGTGCGCCAAGGAT
>CAZTTW010001239.1:0-1669 GCA_964616265.1 uncultured Myxococcales bacterium
TGGCGACGGACGGCTGGAATTGGTAGAAGTTATGCCGGTAGCGTCGGGTGTCTTTGATCTGGTGGTCCTCAGCAACGACGGAACAGGATGGAAGAGTGCTCGAAGTGGAGATCTAGGGGTAGACCAACCTCCAGCGACTTTCGTGGTTCGAGATGTCGACCGCGATGGGCTTGCCGATTTGGTTGCTTCGGACGGATCGAGAATTTGGTTTAATCCAGGCGGACCCATAGCAAATGGGACGCCCTTTGACTGGCGCATGGTGACCTCCGATAAGGTGGCTCTAGAATATGTAGTAGGCAGGGGCGATATAGATGGAGACGGAGTGATAGACCAGGTCTCTATAAGTACCTCCGTCGACGCGCTCGACAAGACGCGGATCTACCCTACGGGCAAAGTCGGCGTTTCCCTCATGTCGGGTAGCGGACTCGTAGGAACTTCAG
Organism: uncultured Myxococcales bacterium; assembly: GCA_964616265.1. Classification (GTDB taxonomy): domain Bacteria; phylum Myxococcota_A; class Polyangia; order Fen-1088; family Fen-1088; genus Fen-1118. The sequence continues at coordinate 441 of CAZTTW010001239.1, forward strand.
GTGGCTCTTCATCCGGAGTCGAAGGCTACGCTGACGCGCTTAATATGTTTTCCTTTGGTCCAGACTGGAATGCATTCATCGGCAATTCGGAGGCAGGGCGCTTTCAGCTAGCGGACATAAACGGCGACGGTCTTGCCGACGTTGTCCTGAACCATGCCTGGGGCGGTGCCGTCCTGATCAATAGAAATGGGGAATTTAGGGACGTCGGCCAGATCTCGAATCATCCGAACTGGCCCGTTTGGGGCCAGCCGCAGTCTAGCGATCCGCCATTCGTGGATACGGCGCCTGCGGCGAACCAGAACTGGATAATTCCGACTGCTCTCGCACCCTCTGGCATTGTAGCAGTTGCAGACAACAAGAGCACATATCCGTTGGATGTCTTTGTAGATATTGATGGTGACGGGATTGTCGATCGAGTGCAGTCCCTAATGCATTGCAATCCGAAGGATTCATCATGCACAACGCCCTATGTGAAGAAGACCTTCCTGAACAAGTATCACAGGCCCGTCATCACCACTTTTCCGAACGGCCTGGCTCAGCCTAGCCAGGTATCGTATTCCGTCACGACGAAGGGCGAGATCTACTCTGATGGGGCACCGCGCACAGGGGGGACGAGCTACCTGGCAGCACCCATTCAAGTGGTGAAATCGGTGACGACGGACAATGGGATTGGGTCGGTGTCTTCGACAACGAGCTACATGTATTCTTCCTTGCGGGCTAGCGCAAGACAACACACTCCATTGGGATTCCAGGAGGTGTGGACAACCGGCCCAGACGGCACATTTACAGACACGACCTACTTGCAAGGTTATCCGTATCAGGGGCGTGTCTCTACCGTCGTGCGAACCAAGCCGGGAGTTGGCGTCGTGAACGAGACCGACACAGTATACAATCAAGATGTCGCAATCACACCCGAACCGGGCCGAGGTATCTTTGTACACCCATTCCGGGTGACGGATACGACGAGCTTGTACGGACAGGTCCGCGGAGACGGTACCGCGGCTCAGACCGGCGAAGTAACGACAGTGACGTTGTACGATTTTGATGATTACGGGAATATGAAAAGTACGACCGTCACGACGACGGATAGCAGCGCGGGAGGTGGTGCGGGCACCGGCGGCAGCGGCGGAAGCGACGGTGGAACAGGTGGGACCGGAGGCTCGACGACATCGAACGGCGGAGAGAGTTACCAGCGGACGGTCGTCAACCACTACCCCACCGATGGTGGC
>CAZTTW010001240.1:0-1668 GCA_964616265.1 uncultured Myxococcales bacterium
GTCTTCGGCTGGCTTCTTAAGCGGATGCTCGACCGCGGCTGGGCGCCGCGGATGCCGGCCGCCGTTTGGCCGCTGGCGGCCGGGTTGGGACTGGTTGCCTGCCAATTGATCCCGCTCGACGCCCGGATCGATAAAGCAGCGGATGCCGACCTCGAAGCGGTGGACGCCAGCCTGATCCTGAAGCAGATGGAGTTCGCCGGGAACTCGCTGAACATCATCATCCTGGACGCCTGCCGCAACAATCCGCTGTCGCGCGGCATGCGGTCGGCCGGCGGCGGGCTTGCGAAGATGGATGCGCCGCTCGGCACTTTCATCGCCTATTCGACGGCGCCGGGCGAGACCGCGGCCGACGGCACCGGCAAGAATAGCCCCTATACCGCGGCGCTTACCAAGGCGATGCTGTCTGCCACTACCAATTGTTGTTCGCGGGAGACAATGGTTCCGTTTGAACGTGGACTCGGGGACGCAATTCCGATGGCGGCGAGCGGCATGTAAACGATGAACTGTCCGAGGCCGACAGCGTTGATTGTCAAGGCTACGCGATGGCGTCAAGGCGCAATTTTGTGGTGGCCAGCGGCCCCTCCGCGATACACATTTTCGAAATGGCGACCGCAAGGAGCGCCGAAAGCGAGGAACCAATGCCTGGTTCCCACCGAAAGAGAAGTCGGAGATCGGTGTGAGCAGTACACTTCTATATCGCGGCGAAAAGCTGGGCCGGTACGAGGTCCGGGAGTTCATCGGCGAGGGCGGAATGGGAGAGGTGTATCGCGCATGGGACAGCGTGCTTCAGCGCGATGTGGCTGTGAAAATCCTGACGGCTCGGGACGACGAGATGCTCAAGCGCTTCGAACGTGAGGCCGTGGTGATCGGCCGCCTGGACAACCCGAACGTCGTCGCAGCTCACGATTTTTCGCTGGCGGGAGAGCACCCGTACATCGTCATGGAGTATCTACGCGGCGAAACGCTCAGAGAGAGGATCACAAGGGGGGCAATGCCGACGAACGACGCCGTGAACATGGCCCTTGGGGTCTGCGCCGGCGTCAGCGCATGCCACTCGGTGGGGATCATTCACCGAGACCTCAAACCGGCAAACGTATTTCTTGCAGATACGCCCCACTACGGAACTGTGGCCAAAGTGCTCGATTTTGGCGTGGCCAAGCCTGCTCAATATCGTGTGTCGGATCTGACCGGACCGGGCAAGCTAGTGGGAACTCCGCGCTATATCGCGCCCGAGCAGCTGAACGGCGCCGAAGCTGACGAGCTATCAGACCAGTATGGTATTGGGCTGCTGCTCTATGTTGCCCTCAGCGGTAAGCCACCCTTTATCGGCAAGCAAGGCAAAGACCTGATTCAGGCGATCTTGACCGCCGAATACGCCCCACTTGCAGGTGTGCGGTCCGACGTCCCCGAAAAGCTCGACGCAGTCATCGAGAGGTGCCGGATAGGGATGTTCCGGCGCGCGGCGGTAGGCGACGCTGATGACCGGGCGACCGGAATAGAGCGCCAGGCGGCGCGGAATGCCGTCGTGCGTGTCAAGATCGCCGACGACGAAGCCGCCGCCGTGGAAATAGAGGATCGGATTGGCGTCCGAGCCAGGCTGGTAAAGACGGACCGCTACCGGGCCGCCCGACGTCTGGACGACGGTATCGCGCACGGTCGCGATCCACG
>CAZTTW010001241.1:0-1667 GCA_964616265.1 uncultured Myxococcales bacterium
TGGTGTGCGCGCTTTTTCGGTCGGGTACTCTTCATTGCGTCGCGATCTTGCCATACCTTGCCGCAATCGCGGCGACGACTTTCACATCGCCTCGAGCCGGGCGATCACATTCGCAAGGTTCGTGTGCCAGTCGGGCATCGGACCGAGTAGTGCTTCGGTCTTGCTAAGATCGAGCACGCTGTAGGCGGGTCGCGGCGCCGGGCGGGGAAACTCGGCGGTCGTGCACGGAGCGATGGTGCAGGTTCGACCTAGCAGCTTGGCGATCTCGACGGTGAATTCGTACCAGGTGCACTCGCCACCGTCGGTGACGTGGAAACTGCCGCGGGCGCCGCGGTCGAGCAGGTCAAGCGCCGTCCGCGCCAAGTGCTCGGCGCTGGTCGGCCGGCCGCGCTGGTCGTCCACCACTTTGAGGGCCGGCTTGTCGCGGGTCAGCTTGGCCATGGTGCGCACGAAATTGTTCGCCCACGGGGCATAGAGCCAGCTCGTGCGCAGAATCAAGTGGTCGGCGCCACTTTGCCGAACGGCTTCTTCCCCCGCCGCCTTGGTGCGTCCGTAGGCGCCGAGCGGCTGCAAAGGTGCATCGACCGGATAGGGCGTGGCGGCATCGCCCGCGAACACGTAATCCGTACTGAAGTGGACCAGCGGGATACCCGCTCGCTTGCATGCGTCGGCCAAAATCCGCGGGGCGGTGGCGTTGCCGCGCATGGCGGCCTGTTCGTTGGCTTCGGCCCCATCGACGTTGGTGTACGCCGCGCAGTTGATGAGCGCGCTCCACGGCTTTGCAAAGACCGTTGCCACCTGTGCCGGGTCGGCGGCGTCGAAGTCCGGCAGGTCGAAGCCCGAGACGGCGCGTGCTTTGCGGTCGAGCAGTGCACGAAAGGCGCGGCCGAGCATGCCGCGATCGCCGACGAGAAGAATGGGTGCGGTCATGGCATCAACCTTGGTAGCGCGGCAGCCGTGCCGGATCGATCGCGGCCAGCGGAGGCGCTGCTCTATCCTTGGGCGAGAGTTGCGGCTCGGCGATGGGCCAGGCAATCCCGATCGCGGGATCGTTCCAAGCCACGGCGACTTCGTCGCTGACCGAATAGAGCTGGGTGCATTTGTACGTGAACAGCGCGCTTTCACTCGTCACGCAGAATCCGTGGGCAAATCCCGGCGGAATCCACAATTGCCGGTGATCGTCGGCGGAAAGCATGGCGCCGGTCCATTGGCCGAACGTGGGCGATCCCACGCGCACGTCGACCGCGACGTCGAACACTTCGCCGGCCAGCACGTACACTAGCTTGCCCTGCTCGTGCGGGTGCTGCAGGTGCAGGCCGCGCAAAATTCCCCGCGCCGACTTCGACAAGTTGTCCTGCACGAAGCCGAGCTTCATCCCAGCCGCGGCGTAGCGTTCTTGGTGGAAGGTCTCGAGGAAATAGCCGCGGTCGTCGCCGAATCGCTTGGGCTCGACCAGCAGGACCTCGGGCAGATTCATCGGCGTTACTTTCACAGCGGACCTCGCGCGGCTAGATGCAGAAGGTACTGTCCGTAGGCGGTCTTGGCGAGCGGGAGTGCCAGCTCTTGCAATCGAGCGGCGTCGATCCAGCCTTTGTCAAACGCGATCTCTTCTGGACAGGACACCATCAAGCCCTGGCGCGCCTGGATGGTCTGAATGAATTGCGCCG
>CAZTTW010001242.1:0-1665 GCA_964616265.1 uncultured Myxococcales bacterium
CGCGCAACGTGATCAGCATGAACCTAGAGTCGGTCATGCCGCCCGAGGTGGCAAGCGTAGAAACGTCGGTAGGCACCGCGTGGGGAGCCGCCGAGCTTTGCTCGGCGCGCACCATCGCGGGAGAGTTTTTGAACCCTCCCAGGGTTCCCATGACGATGAGTTCACTAATCTACGCGGAACACGGCGCACAGCATTTGGCCAGCGAAATAGGCGGTGTCGTCAGGATCGTCCATGCGCTTCGGTCGTAAGAAAGTATTCATGATGCGTCCGCGATCATCTCGCCTTAGGTAGGGCTCGCGCGGGGTCACGAAGCTGTGGCGGCTGCTGCCATCGCGCCACTCGCGAAAGCCGATGCGCCCGCCGGGCTCGGCCGTTTCCACCACGCCCGCGTGGCCACCGCAGCCTTTGCCCGCATCGAAAAAGAGCACGTCTCCGCCACGCACCTGACCGGCGTCGACTTGGGCGAAATGCTCTCGGGAAAACGCGAACAGCGATGGCACGCTTCCGTCGGTACCGAAACGGATGCCTCGCGCGTGCAGCGACTCTTCGACCAAACGAGCGGCGGACTGTTTGGTGGCGGCGGATGGCGCTCCTCGCCCGGGCGAGCTCACGGCCGAGCGCACCTCGGCCGTCGGAACGAACAAGCTGTGTGACGAAGCCGTCGAACAGCCGACGAGCGAGCCTGCAAAAGCCGCCATGCAAAGCACTGTCTTCATGGGCTAGAAGTGTAGCACCATGTAATGGTGACACCTACATTTCGTGCTTTTGACCGGCCTCCCTAGATCGCGTCCAGGATCTGCTGCTTGGCTTCTCGGAGCGGAATATCCTGCAGAACCGCCTCGCCGGGGCGAGGGACGAAGACAAAGCGCACGGAATCCGAACGCCGTTTCTTGTCCACCTCGATGCGCTCGAGCACCTGCGGCGTCAGACGGGCGCGCACGTCGACGGGCAACGACAGTCGAGCTAGCAGAGCTTCGCTTCGCGCGCGCAAACCGGGTGCCGTTACGCCGCGCGCTTCACCGAACGCCAGGGCAGCAACCATGCCGAGCGCAACCGCCTCGCCGTGAAGGAGCTCGTAGCCCGACGCCGACTCGATGGCGTGGCCAACCGTATGACCGAAATTCAAGATGGCACGCCTGCCGCTTTCGCGCTCGTCCTTGGAAACCACGTCGATTTTCACCTTCACGGCAGAGGCGATGGCGGACGCCAGCGCATCCGGCGTCCGCGTCGGCGAGCCGGTGGCCTCAAGCTCGGCGAAGAGCTCGGCGTCCGCGATCAAGCCGGCCTTCACGACCTCCGCCATGCCCGCAGCGATTTCGCGTTCCGGCAAGGTCGCCAAAAAGCCGAGGTCGGCGACGACGGCGCGCGGTTGATAGAAGGCCCCGACCAGATTCTTGCCGGCCGGAATATCGACCCCCGTCTTGCCGCCCACCGAGGCGTCGACCGCGGCCAGCAACGTGGTCGGGCAAAGCGCGAACGCCACGCCACGAAGATAGATGGACGCAACGAAACCCGTGTGGTCGGTGGCAGCGCCGCCGCCCACGCCGACGAGCAAGCTGCCGCGATCGTAGCCGCGGCCAGCCAGCCATTCGCAGGTCCGCTCGACGGCGGCCAGATTTTTCGCGGATTCGCCGCGCGGAAGAAGAAACTGTTCCACCCGGGGCA
>CAZTTW010001243.1:0-1662 GCA_964616265.1 uncultured Myxococcales bacterium
GTTATCTCGCGGCGCCCGACGACCAGCGTCGCTCCGCCTTGATCGCAGCGCTCGACGATCGGCAAGCGCGCGCTCTGTTCATGGGTCGCGGCGGGTACGGACTCTTGCGCATTGCCGCCCAGCTCGACAGCAATCGTTTCCGCAGGAACGCCAAGCCCATGGTCGGCTTCTCCGACGGGACGGTGCTGCTGGCAGCGGCTGCCGTCGCGGGCGTGGTGAGCATCCACGGTCCTGTGGTCAGCCAGCTTGGCCGTTTGCCCGACGAGGATCGCCTCGCGCTGTTTGCGCTGCTCGAATCGACCGAGCCGCGCACCTTGCTGACGAATCTCGAGGCCTTGCGACAGGGCAGCGCGCGCGGGCCGCTCGTCGGCGGCAATCTGGAGGTGTTTTCACGTCTGCTGGGCACGCCGCTATTGCCCGATCTCGAGGGCGCCATTTTGTTTTTCGAAGACGTGGGCGAGCGACCGTACCGCATCGACCGTCTTCTCACGCATTTCGAGCTGGCGGGCGTATTTTCGGCAGTGGCAGGCGTCGTCGTGGGTGAGCTCGTGGCTTGCGACGAGCCCGCCGACGCGCGCGTTTCGTCGCCGCCGGTCATGGATGTCGTTCGCGAGCGGCTTTCGCGCCTGTCCGTTCCCGTCGCACTGGGGGCACCGTTCGGGCATGGCCGTCGCAACGTGGCCTTGCCGTATGGGGCGACGGTTGTTCTCGACGCGCAAGCCGGCACCTTGACCGCGCTCGAGGCAGCGGTCAGCTAAAACGCAAAAAACGGCCCTGGACCGCCGGACGTGGGTTTTCCTTCGATGGCGGTGAAGATGGAGCGTCCGAAGTAGAAGGGCAGGCCCCAGTCGAAGCCGGGCACGGTGCTGTCGGACGGGAAGCCCGGCATGGGACCCGCCAAGTTCGCGAAAGCGTACGCATTGCCCGGCAGCTTGGCGGCGTTGGCGACGCTGAAGGTGACCGTCGTACGCGTGCCGCCGATTCCCACGATCGTGGCAGCAAGGTTCGCCGTTGAGGTTGGGCAGTAGAACGAACTGAGGCCGCCCGTGCACTGGGCAAGCTTGCTCGTGGCGGAGTTCAAGAAGAACAGGCCGTTCGATCCACTGTCGAGATAGGCGGTGTACATCGTAGTGCCGCTGGCCGGAAACGTCGTGCCGAGGAATCCGCTCGGGTCGAGGCTCAGGACCGTGGCGCCGCCCAGAGCGTTGTTGGCTTGGGTGCCAATGCCAAAGATCAACACGCCGGGCACCGACGGCGCGCCGCTGGCAGGAACGCTCGGCAGCTGAATGACGGTGCCGTTGTTGTCGACCGGAAAGGCGGCCACCGGGTGGGCAACTTGATCGGCGATGGGTACCGAGGTCACGCTGCACGCGGTGGCCGTCGTACACGCGTAGTAGGGGGTCGACTGTAACGCCGCAGGGCCTGCGCAGGTCGAGCCGCAGTCTTCCGTGAAGAGCCCAACGCCGAGAATGCCGTTGGCGGCCAAGCTCCGAAAATCGGTAATGGGACTTCCTGTGCAGCTCGACGGCATCAGGAAGGTTTTTTCGCCAATGACCTGGACCGGGAGATTGCTGGCCGACTCGCTGCCGACGACGACATCCGCTCGCCGTACCGGTCCCCACGCGGTGCCGTCAACGAAGGGCGTGCACTCGGCAACCAACC
>CAZTTW010001244.1:0-1662 GCA_964616265.1 uncultured Myxococcales bacterium
CGTAGTTCATGCCCACTTTGTGGCAGAACTTCACGCTGTCGGCGTCGCCGCCGTGCTCGCCGCAGATGCCGACCTTCAGGTTGGCGCGGGTGCTGCGACCGCGCTCGACGCCGATCTTGATCAGCTCGCCGACGCCATGAAAGGGGAAGATCGCGACATTCAGCGTGCCTCAAGATCCATTCGGCGCCCGGCGACCGGAAGCGCCACACCCGATCGCGTGCGCATGTCCACGTCAACACACGAGCTCACGCCAACGCGTTGGTTCCATGAGACCAGAAGGCAGAAGTACCCGCTTCCCCGTCTGGGGCCTTGCATGGCGATGTCGAAAGTTCCTCCGCCTTTCTGGACGACGGCGTCGGGCAGAAGCTCCAGGCGGTTCCCGCTACCGTGGTTGTTGAGCTCGACCACTCGACCGTCGCGCTTCACGACGATTGTCACCCGATCGGCGAGCTCGTTGGATGGCGCGGGTTCTGCTAAGCCCACCCGACGTCCCTCGACAATAACGTGTTGTCCAACGTCGGGTGCCGATACACGAAAGCGGGCGGTTTCTCCGGCAGCGAGTCGGCCGATCACCCGTTCACCCAACATCAGCGGTTGGACACCCTTCGGCAAATGGGGACGTTCCTCGATACGCGCAAGTAGTTGCATACTGACGAGGTTCAAGTCGCCGCTGTAGCAAGCCCGTCCTTTGGACGTTGCATCGGCCGCTCCCTCATCTGCATCGCTGTACTTGCAGCGGTTCCACTTCAGTGTGACTGAGAATCGTGCAGAGCACGTGTACGCAGGGCTGCCGATTGTAACCGAAACGACGTTCGAGAACGGTTGCTCTAGCTTCTCGTGCGTAACCAGGTCTTTGTCAGGCCAGATACTGTATTGCGTGGACTCGTCCGCTCGATCGAAATGCACATCTCTTCCGCACACCTGCGAAACGAACCGCTGCGCTTCTGCCGGATTGGCTTCCTCGATCTTCTCCTGCATGACCGCTGTCGAAAACACCTCGCCACGCTCGCGCCACTGTCCGAAGACACTGGGGCCGTAGAGTAAAGCCGTCGCAAGGACGAGCCCTGCGAACGGACGGTATGAGTCTGGCCGCGCATGATCACCGCAGTCTACGGCTATCGGTCGACGTGCACGCATCTTCGCACGAGTCGAAGTCGGCCCGGTGCAGGTGAACATGTGCGTGCGCGATATGAAGCCGACGGCCGCCGCGTTGGAGTCGCCTTGTTGCAAGGTGGGACGGCCCTTGCTTTGACTTGAGCAGCTCTGGCTGCGACGTGGACACGCGTGCCGGCAAGGCGGATTTAGCGGGCCGCGACGTGCAGCGAACCTTTCGCGACATGGAGCGCTAGATCTCGACAGGCCAGCGCGCGGCCCTGCAACACGGAGTCGACTTTTCGGAACTTGCAGTCAACTTTGCCCGACATGGATACGAATTTTCGGAAGTTGAGTAACGAAAATCAGAAGTGCGCACCGTCGAGAGCCCGCGCCAAAGCCGTCACCTACTCCGAACAGCCTGCCCAACTGCGGTCCGACCCTCTTCTAGCCGCGCGGCAATCCCAGGCAATCCCCTTGCGCCGCCCGTGCAGTAGGTGTACTGTTCTGATGTTCAGTGCTGGCTTAGCCATGGATCTTCGTGCCCGACTTGCGAGCCTAAGCATCAAG
>CAZTTW010001245.1:0-1659 GCA_964616265.1 uncultured Myxococcales bacterium
GTATAGGTTCGCCCGAGATCAGGATTGCCGCGAAACAGTCCGGAGGTGGGGCTGAACTTGTAGCCGAAACGGAATTCGCCGGCTGTAAGCTGATCCCAGAACCCTTGGCGGACTTGCGCATCGGCCCCTTCGAACGTCAGGCCGTTGTAGGTTTCGAGATTCAGCACGCCCGCCAAGGCGCCGGCGCCGTAGGTCGCCGACGCTGGTCCGTGGACCACGGTCGCGGTTTGAAGGTCCCCCAGAAGCGGCAGATCCCGCTCGCTCTCCGCCCCGGAGAAATAGCGGTTGTTCATGACTTTGCCATCGACCCGCAGCAGGTATTTGTCATCTCGGTCGCTAATGATCCCTCGGATTCCGAAGTGATCGAGATGCGTGTTGTGGGCAAAGAGCTGAGTATTCGGCGCGTAAATCTCGAACAACTCGTTGAGGTAACGCGCTCCGCTTTGGGCGATGGTGGCTTGGTCCAGGACGGTCGTCTTGGCCGGTACCAGACGGGTCTGCGTGGGTGTCAGGGTGGCTGACACAATCTGCACGCGGCTTAGTTGGTCAATGTCCATCCCGCCCAACTCCTCGGGCCCGAGGAGCGCGGAGTCGTCGGCCATCGCGGGGCCCGCTGCGACCACACTGAACGCCAGAGCGACCGCGACGGCCAACCTCATGCCCTTCGAGGGCTGCACGACCTTGGACGCGTAATAAAGCATAGGCATTCCACCTCGACTCCTCCCGGAAAGGCCAGCCATTGTAGCCGGTCCTCGATTTCCTCGCTACAACCATGATGCGGCGTGATGTGAGGGCGAGGAAGAATCAACCGGCCCCTCCGCAATCTGTGAGCCAAGAGGGACAAATGCCTGGTCTATCCAACTGTGAGACACGCATCCCCGGACTGCAGGAGGTTCTTCATGAGACTCGGATCGATGGCAAAGCACGCTAATAGCTTTAGTGCTTCGGGCTCGAGGACTGCGCTGCTGGTCGTTGGGCTGGTTTGCTTGGGTGCATGCTCTCAAAACAGCTCCGCACCGCCGAGTGGTTCGGGTGGTGCCCGGGCCAACGGCGGAGCTGGCGGCAATGTTGGCGGGACTACCGGGGCGCCCTCGGGTGGCAACACGGGCAAAGGCGGGGCTGCGAACGGCGGAGGGGGCGGGGCGAGCGGTGCGGGCGCTCAGGGACGCGGAGGCGCCCAGGCTGGTGGTGGAAGCGGGGCGAGTGGGGGAGGCTCGGGCCAGGCGGGCGGAGCTGGCGGGTCGAGCAGCGGTCAGCAAGGCGGAACGAGCGATGCGGGCGCAAGTGGCGGCTCCGGGGGAGCCGGTAGCGTCGACGCCGGGGGATTTGCCACGCCATTTACGCCCGCACCGGTTGGTGGCGGTTCCAAGGTAACCGACCCCGGCGCTTCGGGAGGCTCTTCGGTCGGGCTCGCAGGCAACGGCCAGGGCGCCGAGGCCACGGGATTGCCTGCCGCCAGCCGACTCGCAATTCACTACGCGACTGTGTCAACGGGCACAATCAGCGTCTCGATCAACGGTGGCACCGCACGCAAGGTGAACGTTCACTCCACGGGCGCCCTCACCGGCTCGTTCCTTTACTCCATTATCGACATCGACATTCCGGCCAGCGCGAAGGTCACGATCAGCAAGGCCAGCGATGACGTGGCGGTGAACATCG
>CAZTTW010001246.1:0-1653 GCA_964616265.1 uncultured Myxococcales bacterium
GTCCTGGCCGCAGGTAGACTGCGCTTCGGCCGCGCAGAAACTCGGATCGGTCGGCTTGACACCTGCGGGAATGAAGGCGCAGATGCCGAGCGAGCTGGGTAGACTGCATGTCTTACAGCCATCGGTACAGGCGGAATCACAGCAAAGATTGTTCACGCAATAGCCGCTTCGACACTCACTTCCGCACGAGCACGATTCGGCCCTGCCCTTGGTACCACTGCCAGCGTCCGAGCATTGAACCGCCGGCTTCGTGTCGCCTTTGCTGTCGGCCGCAGCGTCGCCGGCATGAATGGCGGGCGTAATGTTTGCGCTGCAACCGCTAGCGACTATTCCATACGCAAGAATTGCGGCTAAGAAATGCGTCCCGACGAAGCCGCTGCGACGAGAAAACGAGCCTGGTGATACCAGTCTAAGATAGTTGGCCAAGGTTACCCTCCACGCGTCTAGGCAGACTAGCGCAGAGCTTGCCCCATCGGATCCCTAGATCAAGCGAAATGCGCCAGGCCGCGCTAGACGCGTAAAGTCAGTTAGGGATACAAAATCCGTACTGGTTGCCGTTCGGCGTGCAAGTGGCGTTGATCGGGCATGGATGGCTTGAATCGCAGACTTGCCGGCAAACCCCTTGAGTGGGATGACAGGAATACCCCACAGCGCAGTCGCTCGCCAGCGAGCACTCGCTTTTGGTGTTAGTGTCCGTGGTGTATTCACACACGGTGCGGCTGTTCTGCGTGACGGGGTCCTTCGAGACCAAGTAGCAGAAGCGTCCGGGAGGGCAGGGGTTGCTCGTCGTTGGATTAGTCGTTGCACTGGTTGTTGGATCGCAGCAGCCGCCGCCGGGCGCGGCCGGATCGCAGAGACTGTAGGTAGGATCACAGACCATCGCCATTACGCCGGTTGTGGTTAGCGGGCGCTCCGCGCACCGCACTCCGAGACCGGGGCAATCCAGACTGCCGCTACAATGCTGGAAGCAGAAGGCGCTACCCGCGCCGATGATGGGCAGACAGACGTCGCCAGGTACGCAGTCGTCATGTTGCTGGGGCGAATCGGGCAACGATATCGTGCACGACATTTCTGTTTCACGTGCACCCTTTGATAAACAAGCTACGGTTCCGTCCCCCGCGATGGAGCATTTTTGCGAGCACCAGTCGGGGCACGTTCCCGACTGGCAAACCGGATCGCAGGGCGGGCCGCTGGTTGAATTACAGCTGGGCTTGGCGTCGTGAGCGGGACACGCGCTCGCGTCCGCCTTCGATGCGCCACCGTCCGCGATAGGCGAAAACTGAGCTCGCACGCAGGCGAGCCCGGATAGGATGATGACGTAAGAGACAAGAGCTTTCATGTTCTGACCAAGAGATGGGGACGATCTTACGGCTGCGATGGCCGACACGCCAGGCAGACCTACTTCTACCTCTTCCCGGTGACTCCGGGTCAATGAATGATTTCTGGCCTGCTTCGGCACTAACGATCCGCTTCGGGATCCACCGACGGTTTTCGCGGGCGCCGACGCAAGCGGGATTCCCAAACCGGACCGATTCACTTATGCTGACCGTACCACACGGAAGGCTCAGCCTTCTTCGAGCACCACGTTCGCAACCAAGACCGGAGGTCATCGTGATGAGTCGTTTCCGCGTAACCCCGAGTGAGCGTCGAGTC
>CAZTTW010001247.1:0-1653 GCA_964616265.1 uncultured Myxococcales bacterium
CGTCTCCAGTGCCAATCGCTGTCTTGCTGGCCCGCGCCTGTCGTAACGTGTTTCAATTTGAGCCAGACACTTTCGCCGTAGCCTTTCCTTTCAGCGGAAACGCTGCTGTTGCCAAAGAAGAGACTGGTGTCCAGCCTGCCATCTCGTTGTTGTGTCTTGCTCGCGGCTGCCATTGGCTGAGGAGACTGTGCTTTGTCCTGGCTCAGTGCACGTTTTCGCGGGTGACGTGCGTGCGGCTGCGGCATCGAGTTTGAGCCTGCCGTGGAGCGGGCCGGTGTGAGATCCACGTGGGCGTCCGTATCGCTGCGTATCTTCACGGATGCATTGACAAGAACGAGGCCTGTCGGGCTGCTCAAACCATCACCTTCCACCGAAACTGCATCCCCCGGTCGAAGAAACGTCGTCTGGGGAGCGGGCTCGAACAGCGAAAATCGTGCAACCGTGCCGTCCTCAAGCATGATTCCATTGATGGCCCCATCGTCGGACATAAGGTAGTGCGCGAACCTGCCATCCAGACGCGTGCGGCTGGACCGTGAAAGCACCTGAGACTGGGCGTTCGTCGGCTGGGCCGCGCCCGATGGGCTGTGGATCAGGCTGGCGGAAAAGAGCGCAAGGAGCGCAATCGAGCGACCGGTGTTTGACATGAATGCCTCCAAACAGTGGCTCTCTTACTAGACACGCATGAAGCGTGCCCTTTCGTTCCCTCCCTCCAAAGTGGGAGATCGCACAGACTGCCGCGGCGGATGAACGGGAAAATTACCGAATCGACCGGGAATTAATCCTAACTCAACACGTCGCAAGAAGCATGGATCCTCTCCAGTTTCAGACCCACCAGAAAGATGGCCGGACACGACACGGAAAGGAACAGCTCAAGCCCGAGCTATTGTGAGTTCATCGGGCACATGGGAGAGGCACAAGGACAACCGTCCATCCCTTGCCCCATGCCCATTTCCATCCCTATGCCGGGGCCGCGGCCAGGTCCGCCGCCGCGCCGGACCTTGGGGCCTCCGCCGCCCATCATGCCAGGCCCCATTCCCATTCCCATCCCGTGACCAGGACTTCAACTTCTCGCAATCAGTCGCGACCGATACGTGGCCCAGCTAATAGTTCCTGACGAATAGGATCGCTTCTTCGCGGACAAAATCAACTTGCCCCAGAAGCCGCGACCTTGGCCTCGACCTCGGCGCGAACCTTGATCATGTGGAGCAATTTGATCTGATCGATGAGCTTCTGCAGGGCACTTCCAGGCAACGCTCCTGCTTGTTGGTAAAGCATAATTCCGTCCCGAAACGCCATCAATGTCGGGATCGCTTGTACGCGAAACGCCGAGCCCAATCCTGGTTGGTCCTCGGTGTTGACCTTGGCGAATACCACGTCCGGATTCGCCTCGGAGGACTTCTCGAACACCGGACCGAACACGCGGCAGGGACCGCACCAGGGTGCCCAGAAATCCACCAGTACGATTCCACTCTTCACCGTTTCTTTGAAATTGCTTTCGGTCAGTGCTTTGGTCGGCATGGTGCGCTCCTTCTGATGGGTAGAGCCAGTCGGCGCGAAAAGGATTCCGCCGCTGGCCTCTAGAGAATTTTCCACGGAGGCGAATCCTTTCGGCCAAGCGCGGCTCCCAGGGGTGTGCGAATCACACATGTCATC
>CAZTTW010001248.1:0-1651 GCA_964616265.1 uncultured Myxococcales bacterium
AGGACTGGGATGCATGCTCCGGGCGCTTCACCGGGGGCGGCTTCAACTGTGGCGGTGCCGGAGGCTCGCAGAATACGGGCGGCGCGACCGGTGGCGGCACGACCCGACTAGGAAGCACCGGTGGCTACGCGGGCGCCGGCGGAATCGGCTCCACCCGCAGCGACGGCAGAGCTTCGTCTAGCAGCGTGCTCAACCTCTCGCTCACGTGGGCAACGAGCCCCGACGCCGGAGCCTTGCTCTACAACGTCGTGGTAATGCCGGACGGCACCGCAACCTGTTCGGAGTATCGAGGCACCTGGCTGTTGATCGGCCGCGAAGGCCAAACGGATCCGCAAGTTGCGGCGCTGCTCGCCACGCCGGGTACGGTGGATGCGCTGGCCACAACCTGTCCGCTGAACGTTGCAGATGTCAGTCCGACGATCACGACCACCTTCATCGGCGGCAGCAAAGTCGATCGGCTGGTGTGGGCATCATGCTCTACGGACAACCTCGCCGAGCTTGCCGCAGATCTGCGCCGCATCGGCGAGCTCTGTGTCGCCGTTGGCACCATGATTCGCGACTACTGACGCCTCCTTCGCGCCAACGCCCGCGATTTTGTAGATCGCCCGGCACAAACAAGAAAGCTGCGCACGTCGGGCTGGGTATAGAAGTTCTGCTCGACCTCGGTCGCGGTGGCCACATGCTGCGTGAGATCCAAGGTCTCCCGCCTGGTGCCAATACTCGATTGCCGCCGTTCACGCCGCGTCCCGGTGGTAGGAGTTCAAGAGACCGCCCAGTCTTTCGCGACGAGCGACAGCACCCACCCCCGCCGCAACCTGGAGATTGCCAGCAATCAGGGCATTCCCCAGCCCCTGATGGTTCCGCTCGTGATGGTAGTGTCGCGTGTATTCCGAGATGGCCAATCTCAAATGGCTCTCTCCCAGCAGCACCAATCGGTCAAGACACTCGCTCTTGATCGACAGTACGAAACGTCCCGCGAAAGGGCTTTGCCCAACAATTGGCGTCCACTCAACAGTCTCCCCAAAATCCTGCCGTAGGCCGCTCCGCTAGTCGGGTCAAATGTCAATTATTGGGCAAAGCCGCGCAACGTGGGCGCTCTCACCGAATGCACGGTGCTACGGCGTCGTGAGCGTGATGTCGACGGTGGCTTGCTTGCAATCTGGATCGCAGCCAGGACCATTGGGATTCAGCGTCTGAAAGGCCGGGCTAAGAGTGTCTTGCCCAACGACGGCACCGTTCAGGGTCGCCGTATAGCTCACCGATGTTGGCGTGCCGGGAACCCTAATGCTGACGTGGAACTTGCCGGTGCCCGTACAGCTGTGGGTGACTGAGTTTGCTTGCTGAGAGTCCACGCACGCCTGTTCCTCGACCATGGTGCTGTTGACGTTCCCTGCGCACGTCGCCGACGGTCGACCGTCGAGGACTGGGCAAGAAATTGCGGTGCCGTCAATCAGCAGATCAACGCCGATGTTCGGCTTTTCATGTGATGGAAGCGACAGGTTCAGGGTGAACGTGCTTTCGCAGCCCACCAAGGTACAGCTCTTTGAGGTGCAGCTTTGAAGGAAAGGCACCGAGAAGATCAGGCTGAGAACGCAAGCTAGTAGTCCGTCCCATAAGTTGCGCGGAAAACTTGGCGCAGGGGGCGGATATC
>CAZTTW010001249.1:0-1648 GCA_964616265.1 uncultured Myxococcales bacterium
GTCTCTTCGCAACGAGCTTCGCAGCATACAGGTCCCCCACCAATTTCCCGACGAACTCCGGTTTCGCGGCCAGTGGATTGTGGGAGCGCCCGGCACCGGCAAGACGACCTACCTATCAAACCTCATTTACGACGACATCGAGCACGTTGTTGCCAGCGGCAAAGGCTCGGTCGTGGTGCTGGATAGTGAGAACGAGCTTATCCCGCGCATCGCACGCCTCAAGCTCTTTGCCCCTGGGGGCGCCCTCGAGGGCAAGCTCCTTTACATAGACGCCGACCCTGATCATCCGATCGCTATCAACCCGCTCGATAGCCGTCGCTCCAAACACAAGCTCGACGCCAAGCGCAGCCAGGCGCTGGAGCGAAGCGTCCTCCAATCTATAAAATTCTTCATCGCTGGCGTTGCCGACAGCGATACTTCATCACCCATGGACACCGTGCTCTCGCATCTCGTGAGCGCGGCAATGACCATACCGAACGCGACCATCTTCACTCTCCAAAAACTCCTGCGACCTGACGGCGTCGAACAGCTTATCGGAGAGATGACCTTGAGCGAGGAGGACAGCGCGTGGCTTCGCGATCTGGCAAAGGCAACCGAATACAAGCCTACAGTCGCGGCGCTTCGCGCAAGACTCGATGCCTTTACGCGCGACCCGCAATTCAAGCTCATGTTCCGCGCGACGCACACCAAGCTCGACTTCTATGAGGAGCTGCGCACCCCAAAGGTTATCCTGATTGACGCCAACAAAGGACTACTCGCGGAAGGGACCGAGGACTTCGGCCGCTTCTTCATCTCGAAAATTGTGCAGGCCGCCGAGGAGCGGATCCTCGCCGACGAGCGCGAAAAGCTGGCCGTGCATTTCTACATTGACGAAGCATCCGAGTACATCAAGCAGGAGCAGAACGTCGGGAAGCTTATCGACAAGGCGAGGAAGCAGAACGTCGGGCTGACCATCGCCGCGCAGCGCGAACACGACTTTGACCCCAACGTTTTGGGAGCGCTCCACACGATGGCTATCCAGACGCGGCTGACGAGAAGAACTGTGGCGAGTGTGTCGATCGCCGGAGGTGAGCCAATCGAGTTTATTGTGCCTGCGATGGATTTGCGCGCGAAGCCGCGGATGGCTGATGACGAGTGGATCACTGTGCTCGCCGACATGCATGAGCGCTATTCCGTTGATCCGAGAACCCCGGGCCCGGCGACACCCGCGATGGCCACAGTCGTGCCCGATACGCCCGGATCACCGCCTGTTCCGGTCGGAGCCGACGACGCCGACGTACGCCCCGTCAAAGATTGGTGATGGTAGACTATAGGGATGCATAGTGCCGCGCCGCTGCCGGTTACTGGCCGGCTGGGAGGCGCTACTTCCCGACCATGGAAACCACCAAGCGGCAGTCACGCCGAACGCGCACGCGAAGCAAGGACAACGTCCAGCTTTCGACACGCGACCTCAAGATATTTCAGGCGCTCCACCGCCACCGCTATTTGCGCTCGACCTTCCTTGAGGCGTTCGCGGGCGGCGAGCACACCAACTTTCTCTACCGCCTTCGCTGCCTCTTTGATGCCGGCTATATCGGCCGCCCGTCGCAGCAGTGGCTCTATGCCAACGCGTACTACCAGCCGACCGTCTATGAGCTCGACCGCAAGG
>CAZTTW010001250.1:0-1647 GCA_964616265.1 uncultured Myxococcales bacterium
CCGGCAGCGGCGGCAAGATCGCCCGCGTCCATCTGCGATCGGCCTCGTTCGCCAGTCGCTGGAGCTGCAACTTGGAAACGGTGGGGGCACATGAACGAAGCCGAAACCCGCGCCGAGCACATCGACCCTGCCCTCGCGGCTGCCGGCTGGGGCGTGGTCGAGGGCAGCCGGATTAGGCGCGAGTATCCCATCACGCTGGGGCGGCTGGAGGGGCACGGGCGGCGGGGCAAGCCGCTCACGGCGGACTACGTGCTCACCTATCGCAACACCAAGCTGGCCGTGGTCGAGGCCAAGGCTTGGGACCAAGCGCCGAGCGAGGGCGTGGGCCAGGCCAAGAACTACGCCGACAAGCTGGCCATCCGCTTCGCCTATTCGAGCAACGGCCAGGGCGTGTACGGCATCGACATGCAGACCGGGCGCGAAGGCGAAATCCCCGCCTTCCCCTCGCCTGACGAGCTGTGGAATAGAACCTTTGCCAAGCAGAACGATTGGCGCGACCGCTTCGCCACGGTGCCGTTCTCGGACAAGTCCGGCTCGTGGGTGATCCGCTTCTACCAAGAGATCGCCGTCAATCGCGTGCTCGAAAGAATTGCCGCGGGCAAGGATCGGATCCTTTTGACCCTGGCCACAGGCACCGGCAAGACCTCGATCGCCTTTCAGATCGCGTGGAAGCTGTTCCAAGCGCGCTGGAGCCTGGGCGGCGAGCCTGTGCGCCGGCCGCGCATCCTGTTCCTGGCCGACCGCAACACCCTGGCCAATCAGGCGTTCAACGACTTCACCTCGTTCAACGCCTTTGCCGACGACGCCATGGTGCGGGTCAGGCCCGACGACATCCGCAAGAAGGGCAAGGTGCCCAAGAACGCCAGCCTGTTCTTCACCATCTTCCAGACCTTCATGAGCGGGCCTGAAAAGGACGGCAAGCCATCGCCCTACTTCGGCGACTATCCGCCCGACTTCTTCGACTTCATCGTCATCGACGAGTGCCACCGCGGCGGCGCGAACGACGAGAGCACCTGGCGCGGCATCCTGGAGTATTTCAAACCCGCCGTGCAACTCGGCATGACTGCCACCCCAAAACGCAATGAGAACGTGGATACCTACGCCTATTTCGGCGAGCCGGTGTATGTCTACTCGCTCAAGGAAGGCATCAACGATGGCTTTCTCACGCCGTTCAGGGTCAGGCAGTTCACCACCACGCTGGATGAGTACACCTATGAGCCGGAGAACACGCTGTTTGAGGGTGAGATCGAGCGTGGCCGGAAATATACCATTCCGTCCCCTTGATATGGTGGGTTGGGGCATCATGGCATTGGTTGCAATCCCCGGAGTTCACCGTGACCGAAAGCCGCGGCCAATTCGACACATTGGTATTACCCAGGGCATAAGCGTGCTCGCTGCCCGGTCCATGACAGTTTTCGCATTGGATATTCGCCAGATTCTTCAAGGCCGGCGGCATCGCCGCCCAATTGCCATTGGTCAAAACAGTTGGGAAGGTCCAACCGGTTTGAGTGGCGATATCATCAAATCCGCCGTCCACCGCGTTGGTGGCGGTGTCGTACCCCACGGTATGACAAGCCAGACAAGATTGGCTGTAGTGCCCCAGAAGACCGTCAATGCCTTCGGTGAAAATGGTTGAGTGAGCCGTAG
>CAZTTW010001251.1:0-1645 GCA_964616265.1 uncultured Myxococcales bacterium
GTTGCGCATGTGCGGCAGTATTTTCACAAGGCCCTGCCGCGGCTCGGAACGCCCCCGTAGAGCGAACTGCTCGTGCACGTCCGTGGCCTTTAGATTGCGGGCGGCGCCTTGCCCGAGGGATGCGGAGCAGTCTTTGGAAGGCCGAACGCGCGATGGTCACGGACGCATCGGCGCCAGGCCAGGCGCAAGCCCCGGCAACATTCCTGCTATCAACTTACGCGCAGTTGATGGCCAATGGCCGAACTTCGCGAAGTATGCCATCAACACCAAAGTCAACGCTGAGTCGCGCAAATAGGATTCAGTGTTGACGACGAGGTCGAAATAGGCCGGATCAGCGACATCGTGCCCCATCGCGTGGAGCACGAACGAGGCGCTCTCGTTGTCGCCGAACTGGGTTTCTCGTTTTGCCAACGGAGACACGAGACGAACACGAAGGGACTCGTGAGGCGCAACGAGAAATTGGGCTCCTCGGCCGACGATCACGGCTCCGCCTCGATGAGCGATCGAATTGAAGATTCGTCGGACCAGGTCGGTGTAGTCGGTCGAGGCGGTTTCCTGGCTTGGCATGCTTGCGCCAAGAAACTCTTCGATTGCCGCGCGGGTAGATTCCTCGAGCATCATACTGGTTGCGGTCTTCTCATGCATGAGACTGGCAAGCTCCAGCACGAGATCGCGGTCCCAGTAGCCGAACCCAAGCTGCCCCGCCACGCTCCGTCCAAGCGCGATTCCTTGATCCTCAGTCTCGTGAGAGATTGTCACCACCGGCCAGGTGTGCAGAAACGCGCTCGGGTGCCACTTCTGCCTAAGCGTCCAGCGTTCGCCTTGGGCTTCCGCCATGGCGCCAACCTCGCGCGGAAGCCGCAGATGTGGCCACATCAAACCTGGCATGCTCGTCTCACTTTCTGAATTTGACGTTCTCAGGATGCTCATTCCACCTACAGCAGGTTTCGGGCCAGGCCTTTGTCGGTAATGAAAGTGGGAGCTTGCGCAGGGAAGCCCATTCCTTGCGCTGGCAAGTTGAATCAAGATGAGGTGGCTTCCCCATCAAAGCGAAGGCGAGAACCGCGATCCGAAGCATTTTGCTACACATCGGCGCGGAGAAAATTGAGCCAATCGAGGCTACACAGCGTCTGCCGAAACGGCCTCGTTGGGAGCTCGATTGCATTGTGTTCGGGCATCGGAAGTCTTTGCGATAGAAGAGTCGTAGGATCTCACGCCTCGGGAAGGGTGGGCTTGTGGCGCACGATCTCTTCCTCCATCAAGTAGATGACGTCCTCGGCGATGTTCGTGGCGTAGTCGGCAATCCGTTCCAAGTGCCGACCGACCGAGAGGTAGCTCAAGAGGCATTCGACGTGGTCCGGGTTTCTTCGGACGGCGGCCGCGAATTCCTGGAATAGTTTGCGATTGAGGGCGTCCACCTGGTCGTCCGAGGCGCGCACGTCGCGGGCGCACTTGGTGTCCATTCTCACCAGTGCGTCCAAACTGCGCATCAGCATGGCGAGGGCCTTGGCCCGCATTTCGGCGAGATCCGACGGTGCCTCGACCGGCCCCTTGCTGCACAGAAAAAGTGCGCGCTCGGCGATATTGACTGCGAGATCGCCGATGCGCTCGATGTCGTTGTTGATCTTCATGACGCTGACGATGA
>CAZTTW010001252.1:0-1639 GCA_964616265.1 uncultured Myxococcales bacterium
GGCCCCCGCGAAGGCGTCCCCCGTGCCGACTGCCGTGTCCGCCGAGCCAGTAGTCGTCGTGCGACTCAGACAGTCAAAGGTGTTCGCACAGCAGACTGCGGGCGTGCCGAAGCCCGAAGTCGAGCGCGTCCTTACGTGGTTGGGTGTTCTCTTGGAGGCCGGCGCCGCCATGACCGCTGCCGACTTTGCCCACTCGTGTGGCGTTCGTCCCCACCAGGTCGGCGGGGTCGTTGCCCGGATGGGAATCTTGAATGCCGATGGCTTCGCCATCGTCGAGCACGACGTCGCGGGCCGTCGTGTCGTTCTGCAGAAGACGAGGTTGCTTTCGCAGTTTGGAGTGGGCGAATGAGCGAGCCCAGCGTACTGCTCCGCAAGGACGTTATCGAGGCACTACGCCGGGGAACCGTCCCGCGTCGCGGCCTCGACCTGTTTGCCGTGGGCACCGACCGCTTCGCTGTCTCGCTGCGCGAGGAGCTCGACCGTTGCGCTACAGGCGGGTCCGTGTTCAAAGCCCTTCGTGGCGACTTCGGGTGCGGCAAGAGCTTCACTGCCCGGTGGTATCAACAACAGGCGCTCACGCGTGGCTTCGCCGTCGCGGAAGTTCAAGTCTCGGAGACCGATACGCCGCTGCATCGACTGGAGACAGTCTACCGGAGGGCCACTGAAGGCTTGCGCACCTCCGAGTGGGATACCGGAGCGTTTCGCGCGGTCATTTCACAGTGGCTGATGGGGCTTGAGGAAGAGGTCTCCCGTACCCTTCGCGATCCGGATGATCTGAAGGCATTGGCAAAGGGCGTGGGGGATCTGCTCGAAGCGCGGCTCAAGGATGTCAGCGCGGTTCAGCCTCAGTACGCAGCGGTTCTTCGCGCCTTCCACGCCGCTCAGGTCGCCGAGGAGCACGCGCTGGCTGAGGGCCTCATCGCGTGGTTGATGGGACAGCCGAACGTCAGCGCGGACATCAAACGACAGGCGGGCATCAAGGGCGAGGTCGACCACACGGGCGCGATGGGGTTCCTGCGCGGCCTTCTCGCCGTGCTCAAACAATGCGGCAGACCGGGTTTAGTGCTCGTCCTCGACGAGGTGGAAACGATTCAACGGGCTCGCTCCGATAGCCGGGACAAGAGCCTAGAGGCGCTTAGCAAGCTTATCGACGACCTCTACGGAGGACGCTTTGCTGGGCTCTACGTACTAATCACGGGTACGCCGGCATTTTTCGACGGACCGAATGGGGTGAAGAGACTTCCACCCCTGGCCCAGCGCCTGCACGTTGATTTTTCTGCGGATGCACGCTGGGACAATCCCCGAGACGTTCAAGTGCGCCTGTTCCCCTTCGACAACGAGCGCCTAGTGGAAGTCGGACGTCGTGTGCGGGATTTGTATCCAACCGATGCGTCCGAACGGATGAAGGCACGCGTGACCGATGAAGTGCTCTCAGGGCTCGCTTCTGCGGTTGCCGGGAAGCTCGGTGGAAAGGTCGGCATCGCGCCGCGCATCTTCTTGCGCAAGCTGGTAGCCGGCATCCTGGACCGGGTTGATCTCTTTCCCGAGTTCGACCCCAGAACGGATCTAGACGTGCGCATCGAGGCACAGGAACTGACGGTCGAAGAGCAGGCGGCTGCCGCCGGCAAGAAGCCGGATG
>CAZTTW010001253.1:0-1637 GCA_964616265.1 uncultured Myxococcales bacterium
AAACGAAACGTAATCGAACGTGGACCAACCAAAGAGCGCGCTCGCGTGCTGGACGGAAAAGTCACGCTGGCCCTGCAGCGGCTGTCGGCCGAGAAGGGCGAGAAATTCTGCTCGGTGTTCGTGGATCCGCCATACGCGGCCGATGAAGCCGAATCGGTTTTGTCCATGCTCGAGGGCGGCGACATCCTGGACACGAGCGCCGTCATCGTCGTCGAGCACGACCGACATCACGTTCCGCCCGAGCAAGTCGGCTCGCTGCACATGGTCGATCGACGCTTTTACGGCGACACCGGCATTTCGTTCTATCGTCTCCAGTGGGAGCTGTCTTAGTGCCAGCGGCGCGAGGGCGGACCATCGCCGTCTATCCCGGCACCTTCGACCCGATCACGAACGGCCACCGCGACATCGTGCGGCGGGCGCTGGGGTTGTTCGACCAGGTGGTGGTGGCGCTGGCCGTGAACGTGAACAAGCGACCGCTCTTTCCCCTGACGACGCGCATGGCTATGATCCGAGACGTGGTCGGCGACAACGACCGAGTTAAGGTCGATTCCTTCGAAGGACTGCTCGTCGACTTCGCTCGCGTGCGCGGTGCTCGCTTTCTCATCCGGGGGTTGCGGGCGGTTGCAGACTTCGAATATGAGTTCCAATTTGCCCATATGAATCGACAACTTGCGCCAGATATTGAAACCATTTTCTTACCTACCAACGAAGAGAACTTCTACGTTTCGTCGTCGCTGGTGCGCGAAGTGGGGCTGATGGGCGGCGACGTTTCGCGATTGGTCCCATCCACGATTCTTGGAACCTTAAATAAAAAGTTTAAGAAGGTTCGAAAACATGGCGCTTGAGCTGGCGAAAAGACTGCTCTCTATTTCGCCGTCTGCAACCATGAAAGTGACCGCCAAAGCAGCCGAGCTGCGGGCTCAAGGGGTGGACGTGGTTAGCTTCGGTGCGGGCGAGCCGGACTTCGATACACCGGCGTCCATAAGGGAGGCGGCCAAGCGCGCTCTCGATGCGGGCGCGACCAAGTACACGGCGGTGGAAGGTACGCCGGCGTTGCGACGGGCGGTGGCGGCTTGGTTCGCCAAAGCGCATGGCTTCGAAGTAACGCCCGACCAGGTCATGGTCAGCTCGGGCGCGAAGCAGGTCATCCACAACGCCTTCCATGCGGTTCTGGGCGAAGGCGACGACGTCATCCTGCCGGCGCCTTGCTGGGTCAGCTACGCCGAGATTGCCAAGCTCGCCGGCGCTCGTCCGGTGCCGGTGCTGGCGAGCGCCGCCGACGGCTTTCAGCCGGACGTCGACGCCATCGCTCGCGCCATCACGCCAGCCGCGCGCATGATCGTTCTTTGTTCGCCCTCGAATCCGACCGGTGTTATCTACGACGAGGCGACCGTCCGTGCCATCGTCGACCTGGCGATCCGGCACGACCTTTGGATTCTTACCGACGACATCTACCGCAGCCTGCACTACGGCTCGGTGCAAATCGTTCAGCCAGCCTCGCTCGGCGCCGAGATCCGGAAACGCACCATCGTGGTGGATGGCGTCTCCAAGAGCTACGCGATGACCGGCTGGCGCATCGGCTTCGCCTTGGCCGAAGCCCGGGTCATCGAGGCGATGGCGACGCTGCAAGGGCAGAC
>CAZTTW010001254.1:0-1635 GCA_964616265.1 uncultured Myxococcales bacterium
GTCAGCGGTCGCAGCCATCGCCAAGATCGTTAGCAACGTCACTG
Source organism: uncultured Myxococcales bacterium (assembly GCA_964616265.1). Classification (GTDB taxonomy): domain Bacteria; phylum Myxococcota_A; class Polyangia; order Fen-1088; family Fen-1088; genus Fen-1118. Next base: position 45 of record CAZTTW010001254.1, read on the forward strand.
GACAAGTCATCATCGGTGCAACTCCTTCGCCGCAGCTTGTACGACACAGCCGAGCCACTTTCGGCAAGCAAGGCGCAAGAGAAACCCCAGCCACGGGGCTCCCCTAACGTCGTCGAAAAGAGGCTGAGGCGGCGTGTTTGTCGCCCGTCGATCTTCAAGGACCATTCCAGCATGGTGCTCCGAATGCGGAGCACTCGCAAGTCCTAGAGCCCATACGCTGTCCGCCAGAAACGGTTCCGGATGGATAGCCTTCACCGAGCATTCACGCAGCGCCTAAAGGCGCTGATGGCCCAGAAGGGCCTGTCCGTGAATCGCCTCGCAGACTTCTCCGGAGTTGGTCGCGGCCGCATGTCCGAAATTGCGACGGGCAGGTCATCGCCCACTCTACGCACGCTTGGGAAAATCGCCGATGGGTTGGGCGTTGCCGTGCGCGACCTGTTGCCAGCATCGGATGAAGGCTAGCGTCGATATCGCACCGATCGAAGCGACTCCCCGACCATCTTCTGGGCTCGTATATGCGAAGGTTCTGGGCTCGTATATGCGAAGGTTTTCGGCGCCAATATGCAAAGGTTTCCGTCTCGTATATGCGAAAGTACTTGCTCCGGCATACCCAGGATATGGGTTGCCCATCCAAGATCGGGTAGCACCTTGGGTCCAGAGGGATTAGTTAGCGGTCAGGCAAAAGACAGAGCCTTGCTCACGTCCGCGCCTACCAGCCGTCTTTTCGTGCAAATGTACAACCGAGCCGACGCCGGCATGAGGGCGGCCGAGGGCATGCGACACGCAGATCCCACTGGCCGCCCTTCACCAAGTAGAACGCCGCTGCGCGCGCAGAGTCGTATCTCTGCACGCGTGCGTTGCCGGCGGCCTTGTTCGTGTTGCGCCAGCGATACTCAAGCCACGTCGGCGAAAATTCGTACTCTTCTGGATCGCCGAAGAGTCTGGCGGCACCGTGATCGATCGTGGTGACGGGAAGGTCGAGCAACGCGTGGAAGTGCAAAGCGCCTCGCTTCTGCGATTCCATGCACCATGCAGCTCTAAAGTGCCGCCTTGCCTCATGGGCGAGCCCGTGAAGAAAACCATACAAGGTCTTCATGGCGTGGGCCTCCCCGACGGACCCTCGGAACGTCAAGGTCGCCCACCATGTCCATTCGGCCTTAGCCGCGATCCATTCTCCGGCGATTTGGCGCCGCGACCGCACATCAGAAACGCCGCCACTACCTTCCGCGCGGGTGCCGTCAGGGTGCCGTGACTCTGCACCCATAAAGGAATCTCGTCGGTACAGGATGGACCCGCCGGGCGCTCCCACATGGTGTGATTCCGAGGACGATCGGGCCAAGGTTCCGTTTCGCCTCGTGTTTTCGAAATCGCTCCACATGGGGGCAGTACCCGGCGCCTCCACAAGTTAGCTTTCGGAAATCGTTGGGGATTCGCAGATCGACCAAACGAGGTCCCTGAATCAGGTCCCTGAGTGAAGCGCAAGCGACCTCTTCTGGCGCGCGAAGCAGGGCGGCGTCCCAGCACTATTTGAGGCGCTCGGCCGCAGCGCGGATGTCTGCTTCGGTCGGCGGCTTGGCGTAACCCCGGGGAT
>CAZTTW010001255.1:0-1634 GCA_964616265.1 uncultured Myxococcales bacterium
CAGGAGCAGAAAGGCTCGACCGTGATACAGAAGAGTTTTATCCAGCCGGTTCGACGCAGCAGTGAAGGCAGCCCGCTTTCTTGGTTTCAGGAGCGGCTCTGGTTGCTCAACCAGAAGAACCCTCACGACACGAGCTACAACATCCCGGTAGCGTTTCTCATCGAGGGCGCCCTCGACGTGCCGGCGCTCACGCGGAGCTTGAGTGCGATCCTGCGTCGTCACGAAAATCTGCGCGCTTGCTTCCCGGCGACGCCTGGGCAGCCGCCCGTTCAGATTGCCTCGCCTCCCGAAGAGCTGGTGCTCGAGATCGTGGATGCCGCACCGGAAGAGGTCGCGCGCCACGTCTCCGAGAATGCCGATCACCGATTCAATCTGGCCCGCGGCCCGGTGGTGGTGTCGCGATTGCTTCGGCTTGCAGCGGAGAGGCATCTGCTGCTTCTGAACGTTCACCACATCGTCGCCGACGGCTGGTCCATCGAAGGGATCCTGTTCTCGGAGTTACGCAAATGTTACGAGGCATTCTGCGAGGGCAAGCAGCCGGATCTGCCAGAGTTGCCGATCCAATACAGCGATTTCGCCGTCTGGCAGCGTAAGCAGGACATTTCGGGCCACCTCGCCTACTGGCGCGACAGCCTGAACGGTTACGAGGGCGGGCTCGAGCTGCCCACCGATTACCTGCGGCGGCCGAGCTCGGGTGAGCGAAGCGCCTCGTTCATCCATCGCTACACCAGCGACTTTTCGGGCGAGCTGGATCGCTTTTCTCAGAAGCACAACGTGACGCTGTTCATGTCCTTGCTCGCAAGTCTTGGGCTGGTCGCGGAAAGGTACACGGGCAAGCGGGATCTGTGCATTGGCACGACTACCTCGGGCAGGCCGTTGCCCGAGCTGGAGGGGCTGATCGGCTTCTTCATTAATATTCTGCCGCTCCGAATGCAGATCGACGACCGCTGGTCCGTCCGGCAATACATGGCCGAGGTGCGGAAGCTGACGGTGTCGGGATTCGATCACCAGGCCGTCCCGTTCGAGCGCATCGTGCAGTCGCTGGGGATTTCCCAGAGTGGCAAAGGCGGCGCTCTCGTGCCCCTAGTGATTCGCCACCAGAACTTCCCGCACGCGAAGATGGACAAGGATCTTCCGGGCGGGGTTCGCTTCAGCGCCTATTCGCAAACTGCGGACGACGCCAATGCGTCGCTGAGCAAGAAGGCGCACGCCCGCTGCGAGGTCGAGCTTTCCTACACCGGCAATCGCGACAAGCTGGAGGTCGAAGCAGTGTATGCGTCGGATCTGTACCGCAAGGCAACGGTCGAGCGGCTGCTCGAGCACCACGAGCATTTGCTTCGGGCGATGCTCGAAGACGACAGCCGCGCCGTCGGCGATCTGCCGATGCTGAGCCGGGCGGAGATGCATCGCATTTGCGTCGAGAGCAACCAAACCCTTAGCGCCTCGACGGTGCGTGGCACCTTTGTCGAGCGCTTCGACGGGCAGGTGCAGCGCACGCCTGACAAGACTGCCTGTATCGATCGTACCGGTCCGTGGACCTACCGGACGCTAGCGCTGCGAACCAATCGGCTCGCGCACGCGCTCGCCGCGAAAGGCATCGGCCCGGGAGACGTGGTGGGCATCTGCCTCGAAAG
>CAZTTW010001256.1:0-1633 GCA_964616265.1 uncultured Myxococcales bacterium
AGCTGGGCATGGACGATTTCATCCTGTCGCCCATCGTCGTCCCCGAGCTGTACGCACGCGTTCGCCAGCTCGACTGGCGGCTCTCTTCGTTCTCGGCCGCGGGCCGCATCAAGCTGGGCGACTTGGTTATCGACACGGTGGCCGTCGAAGCCACCTTTCGCGGACGTGTGCTGAAACTGCCGCGGCAAGAATTCCAGCTGCTAAAATTCCTAGCCGCCGGCACTGGTCGCGTGTTCACCCGGGAACAATTGCTCTCCCGCGTGTGGGGCTATCGTTACACCGGCAATACCCGCACTGTCGATATTCACGTGCGGCGTCTGCGGGCCAAGCTGGGAACCGGCGCGGACATGATCGAGACAGTCCGTCACGTCGGCTACAAGATGAAGTCGCCGGTCACGACGGCGGCCTAGGCCATGCCACGATCATCGGGCAAGCGAACGGGACGCGCTCGCGTCGCCCGCGTCGCTTTTCAGGGCGAGCGCGGCGCATTCTCGGAAGAAGCCGCCCGCCGGATTCTGGGCGACGCCATCGAGCCCTGCCCCAAGCGCGAATTCGATCAGATGTTCGAGTCGGTCATTCGCGACGAGGCCGACTGCGCGGTGGTGCCCATCGAAAACACCCTGGCCGGCTCGGTCATCAAGAACTACGACCTCATCATCGAGAATGACCTGGAGATCGTCGGCGAGGTCGTGCTTCGCGTGGCGCACCACCTGATCGCGCCCAAAGGGATCGCTCTCGAGAGGATCCGACGCGTCTTTTCGCACCCGGTGGCGCTGGCCCAATGCGAGGACTTCCTTCGCAAGCTGCGCGGGAGCGTTCCGGCGCTGGAAGTGCTACCGGCCTACGACACCGCTGGCGCCGTCAAAATGGTCATCGAAAATCGTCGCCACGACGAGGCCGCCATCGCCAGCCGCATCGCCGCCGGCATCTACAAAGCACAGATCCTCGCCGCCGGCATCGAGAGCAACCCGCAGAATTTCACGCGCTTCTTCGTCATGGCTCGCCCCGACCGGCGCAAGCTGCCACGCTTGCGACACGTCTCGAAGACGCTCAAGACGAGCATCGTGTTCCGCACAACCAACAAGCCGGGCGCGCTTTTCCACGCGCTCGAGGCTTTTGCCAAAGGCAAGATCGATCTCACCAAGATCGAGTCGCGGCCCATCGTCGGGCGACCGTGGGAATACTCGTTCTACTTGGATTTCGTCGGCGACCGCAACACGCCGGCCGCCCGGCGCGCCTTGGCGAGCCTGACCCACGTGGCCGAGAGCCTGCGCATCTTCGGCAGCTATCCGCGCGCGGAACAGTAAAAGCGATCGCAATACAACCCTTGATCTTCGACCACCGGCACACAAGCATTGCCGCATGTTGAATATCGATTTGCGTGGCAAACGGGCCCTCGTCGCGGGCGTTGCCGACGATGCGGGCTTCGGGTTTGCCATTGCCAAGGCACTCGCCGAAGCAGGCGCCAGCGTGTGCCTCGGGACGTGGCCTCCGGCTCTCGGAATCTTTCGCACCATGCTCGATCGCGGAAGGCTGGATCGCGCGCTCGCTTTTTCGACCGGGGAAAAGGTGACCTTCGAACGCATCTATCCGCTCGACGCCGATTACGACGTGGCCGACGACGTTCCCGCCG
>CAZTTW010001257.1:0-1632 GCA_964616265.1 uncultured Myxococcales bacterium
GGGAAAATTCTTGGTCGGTGGTCGCACGTAACCACCGGTACCGCCGACCGGTGTGGGCGCGGCTCCAGCGTCGAGATTGAGGACGACCGCTCCGCCACCGCCACCACCGCCGTCGCCGCCGTTTCCTTGGTTGCTGCCGCTGCCTTGGTTGTTGCCGGCGCCGCTGCCCTTGCCGATCTTGGCATTCGCGCAGGCGAGAGAAAGCGCGGCAAGAGCAAAGGCAGCGCCAGGCCGCCAACCGAGAAAGCGGATCGTCATCGAAACCTCCTACAGATCTAACACTTGGGGTAGGGATTCGGGCAGGTGGGCGGTGTGCGAGCGAGCTAAGCCAGCTCTACTCATGAGCCGCATCAAGCTGAACTTTGTGCGGGCCAGGCGAACGCATGGGGAGCCGCCGAGCTCTGCTCGGCGCGGACCATCGCGGGGAATTGGAAACCCCCCCAGGGTTTCCATCATAAACCCGGAACGCGTCTTGCGAAATTGGCGCGACAGGGTTTCGTTCTTGTGCCAGAACATTGGCTACCTATGTCCAAGGCATCTTCGAATGCTGAACCATTAGTAGAAGTTTCGAGCCAGGCGCACGCGCCGATCCTTGCACCGGCACGCCGGCCGCCGGTTTCGCCCGAGGCGCTCGCCCATCGCGACCTGCGCAGCGGGCCCTTCTGGCAGCGAATCAACGCCTACGCCAACGTGACCGAGGCCGAGTTCCTCGATCATCAATGGCAAGCGAAGAATTCGATCACCAACGTTCCCAAGCTCCTGGCGGTGCTCAAAGGACTGGTCTCGTCCGATTTCGTGCGGGACGCGGAGAACGGCTTCCAGCACACGCCCATGCCGGTGCGCGTGTCGCCGTACTTGCTGTCGCTCATCGACTGGTCGAACCCGTACGAGGATCCGCTGCGCATCCAATTCATTCCGCTGCTCTCGCGGCGCTTGCCGGACCATCCCAAGGTCGACCTCGATCCGCTGCACGAGCGGCAGGACATGCCGGTGCCAGGGCTTTCGCACCGCTATCCCGACAAGGTCCTGTTCCTCTCGATTCCGACCTGCCCGGTGTACTGCCGCTTTTGCACGCGCAGCTACGCCGTTGGACTCGACACCGAGGAAGTGCACAAGCTGACTTTCAGCGTGGACATCGAGCGCTGGCGCGCCGCCATTGCCTACGTTGCGTCGCGGCCCGAGGTCGAGGACGTGCTGATTTCCGGCGGCGATGCTTCCCAGCTTCGCGCCGAACAGGTGACGTTTCTCGGCGAGGCATTCTTGGCGATTCCGCACGTGCGGCGCATCCGCTTCGCCACCAAGGGCCTGGCCGTCATGCCGCAGAAGTTCCTAACCGACAACGCCTGGACCGACGCGGTTACCGCAATCGTCGAGAAGGGGCGCAAGTCCCACGTCGACGTGATGATTCACACGCACTTCAACCATCCCAACGAAATCACGTCGATCACGCAGGCGGCGGCGAGCAAGCTGCAGGAGCGGGGTATCTTCGTGCGGAACCAGACCGTCATCATGCGCGGCGTGAATGATTCGCCGGACATCATGGGCCTGCTCATCAAACGGCTGTCGTACATCAACGTCCACCCGTACTACGCTTACGTGCACGACATGGTGAAAGGCGTCGAAGATTTACGC
>CAZTTW010001258.1:0-1629 GCA_964616265.1 uncultured Myxococcales bacterium
AGCCAGAACTGGGGCTTCTTCCAGGCCACGTCGTAAAGCTGCTCTCGGGTGACGGTGATCCAGTCGTTCATAGCGAACCCCACGAGCCGTTCTAGCCACTGGGGCAAGGGCTGTAAACTACGACTGGCATAGCTTCCTACGACCGATGTCGTCCTGGTCCGTGGACGCAATTCACCGAAGGCCGCGGGATTGCATTGTTTGACTGGTGAAGTATCACCCCGATGTGGACCGCAACGTTGGGATGCGCTACATCCACGCCGACCCGGACACGGTAGCATCGGCGTCGATCCGAGCGCGCTGCTGGCGCCGCGGAGGACGCCGCCAATCGACGCTGGCGGAAAGACGAGGCGCCGCTGACCGACACCTCCGGAGGCCGGCCCTGCTGCCGTCTTGCTCGGAGCCGTGTTCGAAAAGCCGTGCTCCCGTCCTCCGACGTCAGTACGGCGCGGCCACGTTCGGAAGAGTCGAGGCAGGCGCATCGCCGCGGAAACCGGGCCGGCTGACGTGCGCTGATTCCGCCAGCACGGTGTCGCAGCCCTCCGGCCCGGAAGAAGTCATGATCATTCGGTCGCGACATCGCCTGGACCAACTTCCGACCCACTGTCCCGCAGCGGAATGTCATCGTCCTCCAGCAAGCCGAGCAGGCTACCCAGCGAGAACCATCGCTTGAAATCGCGGATGGTCGACGGATCTTCGGGGTTCGTCAGCGCGTCGCGAATGGAGGCTATTCGAGCGGCCTCCGGGCTGTCCGGCTGGTGCAGCGACAAGAGGGTCTGGGCCGCATCTTCGATCTGCTTTCGAAACGTGTCCCAGTCTCGCGCGATGTACTTTTCCGTGCGCAACCGTCGCCTTCTGATGTCCTGCCTGAGGGATTGGAAAGCATCGGGATCGCAGTCGGAGTCTTCATCCATTTGCTGCTTCATGCGAGTCAGTGCCGTGTCTGACTCCGCTCCGGGAATCAGGCTGCGAGCCGCTTCGTCCACATGGTCCTCGGCCTCCTCGCAGGGCAGCCCCGTCACGTTCGAGACTTCAACCTGAAGCAAGATGGTCAAGTACTGCTGGGCTACCCAAAGCAAGATGAAACTGGCGTCAGCAAGCTCGCATCCAGGCTCTGGCGCCTTTTCTAGCTGAAGGCGAAATGCCGTCAGTTGAGGCGCGGCTTCGGCAACGTGGGGCATGTCGCACACGGCGACAACCAGGGCCCGGCAGAATTCGCGGAGCTGAACGACAGGCTGGTCGATGGGAACTGCGTTTGAGCTCCCGTCGTTCTTCATTCTCGCCATCGACATCAACTTCAACAGGCCAGCGAGAGCATGCGTGACCGAGTCCAGCACGCAGGCAACCAGTTCCGATCGCCTTCTCGCATTGACGGCCGAGGGATAGGTTGCGCGCATCCCGGCTTCGATGTCCTGGTAGGCTTTTGCCGCCTCGATGACACTGCGTGACTTTGATTTGTTCATCTCGTTCTCTTTTCTGAAATGCGTTCGACGAGAGCCGCCACGTCCGACGTTGAACCGTAGTAGCCCTGCAGGCGCTGCAGATGCCCCTCGTGCAGGAGCAACATGTCGCCTGCACCCAAGAGCATCTCGGCGCCAGGTTGGTCGAGGATGACCAGGCTGTCCGCACGCT
>CAZTTW010001259.1:0-1627 GCA_964616265.1 uncultured Myxococcales bacterium
CTTGGCCACCGACAAGCGCCGGCAAGAGATCGCCTGGGTCGAGCTGACCACGCCCGACGGCAAGCGTGCCGAGTTCATGCGCGATGAAACGCAGGCACCTGCCCCGGCGCGCATTGCCGCCTAGGCACGCCTGATGGACTGTATCGATTGCCACAATCGTCCGACCCATTTGTTCGAAAGCCCGGCCAAGACGACCGATTCGGTTCTGCAGCGACAGGCCGATCTGCGCGCGTTGCCCTTCTACAAGCGGGAAGTGGTCAAGGCGGCCTCGCAGTCGTATCCAACCCACGAGGCGGGCGTCGCGGGCGTGCGCGATGCGGTCAGCAAGTTCTACGCAACAACCTACCCGGAGATCGTCGCCAAACAGGGCGCCTTGGTCGCGCGCGCCGTCGAGGAAGCTGGTCGAGTGTATGACCGCACGGTCTTCCCCGAGATGAACACCGACTCCGAAACCCATCCCACCAACATCGGCCACGACGATTCCCCCGGCTGCTTCCGCTGCCACGACGGCACCATGAAGAACCGGGTGAGCGGTGAAGTCATCCCCAACGACTGCGACACCTGCCACGGCGTCCTCGTCGACGGCAGCCCGACCGAACCCGACCTGACCAAGCTCACGATGCTTGCGCCCACACCTGCCGCCGAGGCACCGAAACCGGCGCAGTAGCGCGATTTCGACGCTATCAGCGCGTCGGTCGTTGATGGCACTCTTCCTGCGAGCAAGTGCGGTAGAGTCGGCGGCATGAGCCGCAAGCCGATGCAAGACAAGGACATCCTGAGGGTCGTCACGGCAGCAAGTGGACGTCGATCGCGCCACAGTCGTATCGCCAGAGCACTAGAGATTGGGATGACGGTCGTCCTGGTGTGGAGTCATGGGACTCCCAGTCTAGCTGGACCGCTCGACGATGCGGCTGCCAAAGCGGCGGTGCGATTCGAGCCGGTGGCCGCATTCCCGCCACTCCTCGCGGGCCGGCAACAAGAGGCAGGCGGCCCGATCCATGTCGCCGGGACGTCCCAGGGCACCCTGTACGCCACCACGGACAAGGCCGGCAAGGCCCGCGTATGGCTCGTGCGCGACAACGCCATCATCGCAGATCTCACGGCGCCTGCTTCTCGCGACCACATGCTCGCCGACTGGCCGAGCAGCTTCGTCTTCTTGCTTGGCGGCCAGCCCGTCGTCGCCATCTCGTGGAAATTCGGACAAGACGCGTACGGAATCGAGGATTTCGCCTTCTGGGCCGCCGAACGCGGCGGCAGATTTCTTGGCGGTCTTCCCGGAAGTACCCGCAGCCCGTGCAGCGATGCTCAAAGCCCGGGCAAAAATTGCAACAGGTGCGCTGCCGCAAGCGGCATCCCGATCAACCTGCGACTTGCCGGGCTGGAGCCGGACCATGCTCGGTTCGTTCAGCAGCGAGCTGCCAACTGGTACTACTTCTACGCCAGTGCGGCCGAAGTCTTCGAACAGGACTACCTGCTTACCGTAAAAGGGCTTGTCCCTGATGGCCCGGCTCGCAGCACGCGGACCCTGATGCCGTTGCCGCAAGCCCAGGAGCGCGTGCAGGGACTCCTGCGCGACTACTTCAGGCTGGCGAAGACCCAAAGTAGACAGACCATCGCGCCCGAGTTC
>CAZTTW010001260.1:0-1625 GCA_964616265.1 uncultured Myxococcales bacterium
GAGGACCATGACCTCGTTGATCATGGTCAGTTCGAGTTGCGTGGTCGGATCGTCGATGGGGATGCGGCAGGTTTCGGTGAGAAGCACGATGAAGAGGCTCGCGGCCACTAGCACCAGCGAGGCGCCGCCGAAGTGCCACGCTTGTCCCATGCCCGGGCCGATCATCATCGAGAGCGACAGCGAGCCAGAAAGACGCGTGAGCACGATGAGCGCAAAGAACAGCGCGGGCTCGGTGAGACACGAGAACGTCACTTCGCGCGCGCCGCCCATGCCCTCGAAGGCCGAGCCGGTGTCGAGCGCCGCCGCGACGGTGAAGAAGCGTCCGAGGCCAAAGAGATAGGCGAACAGCACCAGGTCGCCCTCGAAGGAAATCGGTGCGGCGTGCGTCCCGAGAGGAATCAGGGTCGCGGCGAAAAGCGCGGTCACCAGGCTGACGATGGGCCCGGCACGGAAGACCCAGGTCGTCGTGCGGCTGAAGATCAGGCCTTTGCGCAGCAGTTTGATGACGTCGAACGTCGGCTGCAGCAGCGGCGGACCCACGCGACCGGCAAAGGCCGCCTTGGTTTTGCCGATGATGCCGAGCAGGAAGAGCGGCATGAGCAGCAGCAAAAGAGCGTGAATGGTGAAATGCAGGTGGTTCAAGACGTCCCTTAGCGCCAGAGAAAGAGCACGATCAAGGTGAGGAGGATGTAGAGCAAGTAGGCCTGCATGCTTCCGCGCTGCAGCCATTTCATGCGTTTCGCCGCTCGACTGCCGAACTCGGCGGCGGGAATGAGCACGCTATCCAGGACGACGTCGTCGACGTGACTGGTGTACGCGTCTTTGTGCGGGAAGAAGCCGCGCGTGTCGGGATTGTGAACCTTCGGTCGAAGTGCCCACGAAAAGATCCCGACCAGGGTCTGGGCGAAGGAGGACGACGAGTACTGCATGGTCGGGCCCGGCGCGACGTAGCCGCAGTCCCAGGTGCCGGCTTGTTCCGCGGGGCGCTGGTGCAGATGCCGGCGAACCATGAGAGCAGCAAAAGCCAGGAGCATCGCCAACGAAACGGCGAGAAAGGAAACCCACGAAAGCGGCGCAAGCGTCGTCAGTCGGGCGTGCGAGGACGCCAGCTCGGGCGCCCAGGTCGCGACGGCGCTGTCGAGGACCGGTGTCACCAGCCAAGGCAAGAGGCCGATGAATGCGCATAGCAAAGCGAGGATCGCCATGGGACCCAGCAGCCATGGGCTCGCTTCGTGGGAAGCATCCGTGCGATGGGATCGGGGTTCGCCGAGGAACATGGCGCCGAAGGCCTTCACGAAGCAGGCCAGCGCCAAGGCGCCGATGAGCGCCAGCGCCGGTGCGCCGAGCGCGCCCGTGAGCCATAGGTCACTCTGCGGAAGTCGCGCGGTTTCGAAAAGGCCGAGATAGACGAAGAGCTCGCTGACGAAGCCGTTGAGCGGTGGCAACCCGCAGATGGCTACGGCACCGACGAGGAAGGCGAAGGCCGTCCACGGCATGCGCTTGGAGAGTCCGCCCAGCTCGTCGATTTCGCGCGTTCCCGTGGAGTGCAAGACCGAGCCCGCGGAAAGGAACAGAAGACCTTTGAAAAGGCCGTGGTTCCACGTGTGCAGAAGCGCGCCGCCGAG
>CAZTTW010001261.1:0-1625 GCA_964616265.1 uncultured Myxococcales bacterium
AAGCGTACATCGGTCACATCAATCAGACCTCGACCATGCTGGTCCTCGGTAGCTAGAGCGCCGCATGCGGAATGATGATGGTTAACCACAGAGGACACAGAGAACACTGAGGCCGGAAGGAAGAAGAGCTCCCGGATCCTGATCCGGGCCTTCCCTATCGTGTCCGAACTCTGTGCCCTTTGTGTCCTCGACGGCAGGCGTGTCATCTGGCGCTGGTACAACCGCCAACCGACGACGAAGCTCGCTACCTGCTCGCCCTGCAGAAGCGCCGTTCGCCGATCATCGCGAACGACGTTCAGTCAGCGTGATTTTCGCTTGCGACTCGGCTCAGGGAGTGAGTTAGGTGGCGTCCTCGCTGAGCCACGTCGGAGATGGACCAGCGCCTGTCCAGCCCCAGTCGCGCAGCATTTCGATCACACCGTTGACATCGAAGTCCTCGGACTTGGGTTCACCCAGCGTGGAGTAACCAAAGCCCGCGTCGACAAGGCTGCTTGCGTGAGCCTGGACTTCGTTGTACTTCGCAACGAGGACCATTCCATTGCGCGCGCCAAACCTTCGCAAGACCACCGGAGCAACAACGTCTCAACGGTATGCAGACGTCATAGTCGACGTCGAGGCCGAGTCGCTCGGCGATATTCTTCCATTGTGCCTGCAGTCGGGTCATTTAGCCCCGCGGCCCACTGTTCAACGCCATGTTGAACGGCACCGCCGATTTCTAGTCCTTCGGAGCGGGAAGGAGATCGAGCGCCTCCCTGATGAGGGAGGCGTGGATTACGACGCCGATCCCAAGTTGATGTTGGACCCGCCGTGTTTCGCTCATACTCTTGACCTCCTCTTCGAACAAGGACTGTTGACTCACGAGTCCGACGAGGAACTGAACAGTTGTGCCCAGGTTGGTTGTGCCGCCGAAGGTCCGATTGATGTCGACAAAGTAGACAGGACCACCGCTGTTGCCGTTATGGACGTTGAGATCGACTAGTAGTACTTTGGTCTTCTTCGTTGGCGTGAGCGGGTAGCTCGCGATGTGGCCAGTGCGAAGGACAGGAAATCCGGCCTCGTTCGCGTCCGCCCCGTAGGGAAAGCCGAGGCAGGAGAGCTGGTCACCTGGATGAATCGAGAACTTCTCTAACATTTCATCGGTTGCAAGCAGATCTGTCGAAATCAGGAGCAGATCGGCATCCCTCGGCAGAGCTACGTACATGACGGCGACGTCCGCATCCGGGTGGGTTGTCCATAGTGGACGTCCGGTCTTCTTGACCTTTAAGGGAAACGCGATCTTTTGAAATCCATCGCCATTTTTCTTGCGGAGGAACAAGATGGCATCATCGGTTTGCATCTTGTCTAGCACGTGCGCTGCGGTAACGAGCACGTAGTGAGCCTTGTTCGAATCACCCACGTCTCGTCGGCCAAGAATAAACGCAGTGCCAGCGGAGCCGGTGCCTGCAACCTTGAATGTTGAACGCATCAGGGTTGTATTGATTTCGAATGCACCGTCCGCACGCGCCGAAGGGCTTACGAGCAGCAGGAGGAGTGATGCTACCAAGACTCGTGCGTGCATGTCATGTCTCCTAGGCGTAGTCCCGACCGCTGTTGAAAGTTGAGTGGCGGCTCCAGTTGGCCCCGAG
>CAZTTW010001262.1:0-1619 GCA_964616265.1 uncultured Myxococcales bacterium
CCCAGTCGCGCACCGGCATGGTGATGAGCATCTCCAGCGTGCCGCTGCCCTTTTCTTCGGCGATGAGGCGCATGGTAATGGCCGGGATGATGAAGGTGAAGATGAGCGGCGTAAGCGTGAAGTAGTAGCGGAGCTCGGCCTGCTTTTCGAGGAAGAGCTGGCTCCAGTAGAGGTAGCCCGCGATGAGCATGAAGACCGTGACCACGATGTAGGCCACCGGCGAATTGAAGTAAGTTTTGATCTCGCGTTTGGCGACGGTCGTGGCGGCACTCATGATCGGCTCTCCTCCCCGGTGGTGAGGTTGCGGAATACGTCTTCCAGGCTGGCTGCCTGGCGGGTTAGCTCAAGCAATGTCCACTTGTTGTCGACTGCGGCGCGGAAGAGCAACTTGCGCAGGTCGTTCTTGGCCTCGGCATCGATGTCGAAGGTATGGGCGCCGTCTTCACCGGCGACCTTGGCGCACTGGACGACGCCCGCAACGGTGCGGACCTTGTCTTTGATCGCATCGGGCGGCGCGCCGTTGGCCTCGACTACCAGGCGGTAGCGTGTCGACTTTTCCCGGGCGCGCAGCTCGTCGGGCGTGCCATCGGCAACCAACTTGCCGCCGCTGATGATGAGCATGCGGCTGCAGGTGGACTGGACTTCCGGCAAGATGTGGCTGGACAAAATGACCGTCCGTTCCTTGCCGACCTCTTTGATGAGATCGCGGATCTCGGCGATCTGGTTCGGGTCGAGGCCGCTCGTAGGCTCGTCCAGAATCAGAATGTCCGGGTCGTGCAACATGGCCTGCGCCAAGCCAACCCGCTGGCGATAGCCTTTGGACAGCTCGCCGATCAGCTTGCCGGCCACATTGGCCAAGCCACAGCGGCCGCCGATTTCCTTGATGCGCCCGAGAACGCGGTCGCCGCGCATGCCGTGCATGTGGGCGGCGAACTCGAGGTGCTCGAGGACGGTCATGTCCTTGTAAAGGGGTGTGTCTTCCGGGAGGTAGCCGACGTGCCGGCGAACCTCCAACGATTGGTCGAAGACGTCGTACCCTGCGACCTTGGCACTACCCGCGGTAGGCGCCAAAAAGCAGGTCAGGATCTTCATCGTGGTGGATTTCCCGGCGCCATTCGGCCCGAGAAAGCCCAGAACCTCGCCCTTGTGAACATTGAAGGAAACGCTGTCCACAGCGCGGGTGAGTCCGTATTCTTTGGTCAGACTCTCGACCTTGATCATCACATCTGCCATTGCTACCTCGCTCGATTAGCCGGCGCATTAACCAGTGGTTGCGTCGGCTTATTCCCGAAGGGTTGCGGTTTCTGAAGGGCTCCCACGTACAGCGATATGGCCAAGAATGTCAAGCCGGTGCTCGGTCTCCTTTGTGCGCGGGTCCCGGGCTAGGGCTTTTCGTAGCTGAGCACGGGGGCCAGCGGGCTCAAGCTCTCGATCCAGCGTCGGGCGACCTCGCCCTGGACGCCATCGAGGCGCTTGGAGCGGCTCGCCTTGCGCAAAATCTCCGTCGCCTGAAGTTGTGCGGACTCTTGCAGTTCTGCGCCCAAGTTGAAGTTTTGCTTGAACTTCTCGATGGACGCCGGAGAAAGCAAGGTTAGCTCCTTTGCCGGACTGCCGAGAAG
>CAZTTW010001263.1:0-1619 GCA_964616265.1 uncultured Myxococcales bacterium
AAGTGCAGGCCGATCCACTTTCTTGCCACGTGCCGTTCGCATCGCAAACCTGCGGCTGAAGTCCGTTGCATTGTTTCTGGCCAGGCGTACAGATGCCGGCGCACGTCCCGCTCGTGCTGCAGACGTAGGTGCATGCCGTGCCGTTGTTTTGCCAGGCACCGTTGGGATCGCAGGACTGGGGTTGAAGCCCCTTGCACTGCTTCTGACCGGGCGCACAGACGCCAGTACAGGTGGTGGTCTTGTTGTCACAGACGAACTGGCAGGGAGTACCTGTGGCCTGCCAGACACCCGCGGAGCTGCATGTCTGTAACTGCAGACCCGAGCATTGTTTGTTGCCGGGAGTGCAAGCGCCCGTGCACGAACCGGTCGCATTGTCACAAAGACTGGTACACGTCGAGCCGTTGTCCTGCCACGAGCCCGTTGCATCACACATCTGAGGCTGCAAAGCCTTGCATTGCTTTTGCCCTGGGGAACAGGCGCCTGCGCACGTCCCTGCGGAACATACAAACTGGCAAGCGGTACCCGTGTTTTGCCACTCGCCCGTAGGACTGCAGGTCTGCGGTTGAAGGTCATTGCACCGGAGCTCGCCCGAAGTACAGCCCGCGTCTGGGGGCGATTGGGGAACGTCGGGGCCGCCATCGACGATTCCCCCAGTGCCGCCGGTGCCACTATCAATGCCGACTTCACCAGCACCACCTTGCGAGGACAGTCCGTCCGCGCCAATTGCGCCGTCGAGCGTTCCTCCACCCGCACCGCCGGACCCCGAAGGACCGCAGCTGTTCTTGTCCTTGCAACAAAACAGGCCCGAGGTGCCCGTCGTGGGTCGGAGGCACTGGTACCCGGACGGGCAGCCGTCGTCGGTCTTGCAAGGCGCGTTTGCGCCTGGCGGTTTGGCGCCACTGGAAACGCAGCCCGCCAGGGTGACCACGGACAGGCAATAGACAACCTTCAGGACGGTCTGAGAGTAAGCTCGCATTTAGAATCTCCCACTTAACGACACAGATGCCCCGTCCGAGGCCACGACAGGCAGAAGAGCGACGCTGGACGACTGTTCGCTTGGCCAGCCAACAACGTAGAGAACCACGCCGGTCACGATGGCGGCTGCGCCCACCCCATAACCCACCATGCTCCAGGCCTTCAGCGATGCACGCTGGTCTTCGCGGCTTCGACTGTAGTCCGTCGTCGACAGGCCGTTTGCTTTCAGAGCCAGTCCGACGCCTGTACCAAGCGCCGCCACGCCGACAGCGGCAGAGACGATTCCAGCCACGCGCAAACCTTTACCGCTGCTCCGATCCGATGGCGACGGCTCTGGCTTGATCGACACTGAGGATGCCGGTGCGTCGGAAGCTTGTGTCTCCGGGCGAGCCACCGGCAGCGGCGCAGGCGCCGCAACGGGCGGAGGTGCGACCTGGGAGGTCTTGCCCATCGACAGCTCACAATCGGCGATCTGGCGCTCGGTCTCCGCGCGGTCGCTCTCGGAGATGTCCTTGGCCTTGCGCAAATACTCGCGAAAACGGCTGATGGCCTGCTCCCAGCGATTGTTCTGCTGGTAGCAGCGCCCCTGGTTGTAGACCCACAAAAGGTTGTTCGATTCCACGTAAAGGTCGGCGAGAAGATCC
>CAZTTW010001264.1:0-1618 GCA_964616265.1 uncultured Myxococcales bacterium
AGTCCCAGTCCCAGCTTCCGTTGGGGGCCGGAACGATGTGCCACTCGGTCGCATCACCGATGGTCGGGTCGGCTGGTTGACAAGTGCCGCCACAGCTCACAGTACCGCCGTTCGTGCAGGCGCCCTGCCCTGCGCCAACGTCGCACGGCAATCCGAAGTTGGGCGGCGTGCTTATGCTGCACGTCCCATTCGTGTCGTAGATGCCTCCGCAACTGCCGCAGCTGCGGCCGGCGCCAGCGAAGCTGCACGCGGGAGCCATACCGCTCCATACCCCGTCGGATTGGCAGGTCCGGATGGCTTCGCCGACCAGGCTATAGCCAGCCGAGCACGCGTACGTCGCGATCCCTCCATAGCGGGACGACGAGGCTTGTACGGTCCCATGCGGCGGTGCATTCAGCTCCCCGCAATCGACGTTCCCCGGCGAACAGTTGCGACCTCCGAAACAGGCATGCTGGATCCCGGGCGCTGACAGCTCAGAAGCCGCCAAGCCCCCGGCGTCCGCGGCAGGGGGAGACGCGTCGTCTCTCGGCGGCGCCGATGCGTCAACGACGGCGTCCTTGCCCTCCTCCGAACAGGCTGCGCCAGTTGCGCAAAGTGCAACGGCCAAGCGTGCGCCGATCGTTACTCGTATCGTCATGTGCCTCATCCCATCTCGCTCGCGCGTGCTTCCAGGACGGGCACGTGTGGCTCAACCCGACGAATGCAAGCGTCGAGCCGCTCGACGGTGGCGACACTCGCTGCAAGGGCATGAGCGACCGCCGGCAACTGCATTAAGTTCGAAAACGAGGTGCCGATGTTCCCGCTATGAAAAGAGCGGCACTTGCCGTGGTTGCAGCGAGTGCATTCCATGTAGCATGCGTCAACCTGACTCCCCCATGGCAAACGGGGCAAATGGTAGATGGCAGAGCGCCAACGAGCGGCGGCTCGGAGGACGATGGCACGGTACTCGACCCCAGTGATACCGGTGGCACGAGCCAGTCCGGAACGACCGAGATCGGTTCCGGCGGAGCTGGCGGCAATTCGCAGAACGACAGTCAAGATGGCTCGGCTGACGTCTCCATTGCCATTGATTCGCCATCCCTTGGCGGATCCGGCGGCTCCACGCTTGGCTCGGGCGGCGTGACGGCCCTGGGCGGCGTCGCCCAAGACAGTGCCTCCGTGAACACTGGCGGCACGCGCGGCACAAGTGGCACAGGAGGATCGACCACGATCACGATCGAAGACGCGTCTGTGCCAATCAGCTGCGCCAGCCCAATCGTCCCCGACAATGGCAATCCTCCCGACAATGGCGTCGTGACCGACTTCTCTCATTGGGACCCCGCCAATCCAGTCTGGGGCAGGAGCGCCAATTTGAGTGGCACCCTCTTCAAGAATAACGGCAGCGGCGCAACCATCGGCGATCCGAAAGTGGAAGGCAATCCGCCGGGAATGCACCTTGCCGGAGCGATTCCGGTGTCGAGCACTGGAGGCGGCGGACTGCGCTTCTCGAGGTGCGCCACAGTGACGTCGTTCAACTACGTTCGTTTCACCTACTACGGCGGCGCACCTGGCTGTAAGGTCGATCTTCTTATCCACACTTACAGCCAGTCGACCGGGGGCGGCGGTTGCCGACTCGACG
>CAZTTW010001265.1:0-1618 GCA_964616265.1 uncultured Myxococcales bacterium
GGCGGACTCGGCGGCGCGCTCGACTTGGTAGCGCCCTCGGTTCGCGCGCCACCTGCGTCGGTTCTGTCGTCGCCAACCTCTTTGAAGAGCTTGTCGCGCTGAAAGAACTGACCGAGCGCTTGGTCCATGGTGAGCGTCATCGCGTCCTGCTCGTCGGCGTCCGCGGCGGCGGCCGCCCACGCCACGTAACGACCGAGGTCGTCAGCCGTCTTCGCTGACATGCTGACCTGCCGAGTAACCCGGCTGCGCGCATGCTCGAATATGAGTGGCTTCGTCTGCTCTTTCTTCGGTCGCCCGATCTTGATCTCTTTGGTCATCGACTTCTCCTTCGCCGCAGGCTTGTCCAGGCGGCATTGTTTGCCTGAGTTATCGCCACCCGGCCCGCGTTGATTCCTGCCCGCGCACGAGTTTCTTCCGCTCAGAGCCGTGGCGAGTCGCCTTCCAGCACCGCGCATTCCTGCCGAATAACGCTGCCGCCGCGAAGGGTAGCCTCTGCGGGGCGCCCTTCGCCGTTCACCCGGACGCCACCATCAAACACACGCTCCGAACGACGGGTCCAAACTTCGAGGAGGAGGGCCCAACCCGACCGCCGCGGCCCGGCTGCCTGTCAACGCGAAGCGCCAGTAGCCGCCACGGTCGGACCGATCACGCGGGGGTACACATGGAAAATATGCGCAGACCTACAGAGTCTGATGCAAACCAGGCGGGCGTATAGTTTCGACCTAGTCGATAGAAGCGTCCACCGGCACGCCGCCGTCCACTGCCGCGGTAGGTAGGAAATAGGCCGGACCCATTCCGCCCCCGCCGGAGAGCTTCATCTCGACGCCGTTTGCGGACCCAGACCACGAGTAGGCAACAAGCTTGCGAAGGCCGGTATTACAACAAAAAGAGCTGGAGTACGACGATGCCAGCGAGAATGCGAGGTTGAGCGACTCGCCTTCTTTCGACGAAACGGTGTACCGACAAAGCGTGCCGGGCGGAAGATCGGTGGCGGCCGAGGTACTCACGTCGAGCTGGTAGAAAAGGTCATCAAAGACCAACATCGAGCAGTCCGAAGTGTAACAACGAGGCGGTCCGCATTGGCCTTCGACAGCTTGCATGCTCGTAAAGTGAAGACGAGGTTCGTCCTGCGCGAGCTTGAGCGGAAGCGAGAACAGGTCGCACATCCGTCCATTGCCAGGCGAGCATAACGAGGAGTCACCTGAGCAACCGGCAAAGAGGATGGCGAGAAAAGTTCCGAAAATCAGCGGCCCATGCCGAACACCAATAGTCATAGGGGGACTATACTATTATAGACAGCCGATAGGTCCCAGAGGCCATTCTACTCGTGATTCGCATCACAAAAGGCTGCCGTGCCTGGAGAACGAAGACCGACGATTGAAAACGGCAGGAACCGGTAGAGTGACCTCTGTTCCGACCGATGGTGCTCGTACGCACCTGCTGGCGTATGCGTGAGACACGATTGCTTCTGATCGCCTGGAGAGCACCAGCAGGAGTTCTCGGCAATGGGCCGATACCAGTCGCTGGCAAAACTTCGAAAAAAATGCCGCTTGTCGCCCCTTTTCGCGGCGCCAAGCATGCCTGTTCGCTCCGGGCGAGCGTCGTTCGCCCGTCGTGA
>CAZTTW010001266.1:0-1614 GCA_964616265.1 uncultured Myxococcales bacterium
TTCTCTCGTGGATCAGAGCGGCTCGTTTTTCTAGAAAGGCAGGGTAGTCGCCCGTAACATCTCGTCGTAGGGGATCAGATGGCTCGAGAGCCGTTGGCGCACCTCCGCCTCACCGAGGGGTGTCCCCTCCAGCCGTTCCGCAAGATATCGCTCAGGCTCTTTGTCGGAGATGTTCCGATTGGTCTGCCAGGTGACCAATGCGCGATTCAACGACCGATAAACCTCGGAGTCCGCGAATTTGAGACGTCCCAGATACGCGTCAGGAAACAGGTGATGGTATTCGCGCTTTGGCAGATTGGCACGGCTGACCGTGCCGCCATCGGCGAGGTCCAGGCCACCTTGATGCAGGGCTAGCGCAAGAATGGCCCGTCCCAGGGGGACTCCGTGACAGGGAACGGTCGTTGCGGGCAAAACGCGCGAATCCACGGCACACGGGCTTAGCCGGTTATGATCGCAGGGAATGGGGATTCCCTGCACCAGCCCCCAACTCGTCGCCTGATTGTGCGCTCGTGACGCTAGATGCCGAAATTTTCCGAATCCTAGTCCGTGAAACGTTCCTTCTACATTGATGACCGCTTCGCGCCAGAAGCGGACGCTCAATAGACGTCGACCTGGTAGCGGCCGCCCGCTTTCAATATCTGAACAAAGGTTGCCGCCGCATCTGCGCTCATCCCCCCGTGAACGGCGGCGACGTCTCGCACCGCCGTTTCGACGTCCCTGGCCATCTTCTTGGCGTCACCGCAGACATAGATGTGTGCGCCACGTTCGAGCCAGCTCCACACCTCGGCGCCGGCTTCGCGGATGCGATGTTGCACATAGGTCTTCTGCGCGCCGTCGCGCGACCAAGCCAGCGATAGGTTGGTGAGCGTGCCATTTGCCCGCAGCGTCTCCCACTCGTCGCAATAAAAGAAATCATGAGCTTCCCTCTGGTGGCCAAAGAACAACCAGGCGGGGCCGGCTGCGTTGGTGGCCATGCGGTCGTGGAGGAAAGCCCGGAACGGCGCGACGCCCGTGCCCGGTCCAACCATAATGATCGGGGTATCGCCCGACCTGGGCAGCGAAAAATTGTGCGCCTTTTGCACATAGACCAGCAGCCCGTCCCCCTCGGCAATGCGACCGCCCAGGAAGCCCGATGCCACGCCGAACCGTTCACGGCCAAGCGCGGTGTATCGCACGGTGTCGACCGTGAGACTAACCCGGCCCGGATTGGTCCTGGGGGAGGACGAGATCGAGTAGAGCCGCGGCTGCAGCGGCTCCAGCACTTCTATGAGCGCTTCCGGATCAGGACGGATGCCTGAGAATTTTTCGAGCGCGGCAAGGACATCGATATGCGCCAGATCACCATCGGGGTCTTCGCCTTTGGCCAGAGCCTGCGCCTTTTTCCGTCGCTCACCCCCGGTGAGACAGGAGATGAACTGGAACAAGGCGTCGGGCGCCGCACCGAGCGAGGTTCTCTCGATCAGCGCGTTGCGAAGCGGCTCCCCGGCGATTGGGAAGTCAGGCGGTACGTCGATTGCGGCGATCACCGCATCGGCCAGCGCCGGATCGTTGCGCGGAAAGACGCCGAGGCTATCGCCGGGCTCATAGGCAATACCACTCTCCGAGAGGTCGATC
>CAZTTW010001267.1:0-1612 GCA_964616265.1 uncultured Myxococcales bacterium
GTGTAGAGGCACCGGTAATCGCGGAATGGGCCCGATCAATGCGAATGATTTTGCTTGTCGAGGACAACGAAGACGATGCCGACCTGACGCTACGGGCATTTCGCAACGGCGGCCTCGACTGCAAAATCGTGCTGGTGCGCGACGGCCGCCAGGCGCTCGATTACGTCTTCGATGATGCCGGCCGCGACCGCAACGTTCCACTCGGCCTCATCTTGCTCGACCTGAAACTGCCGTGCGTAAGCGGCCTGGATGTGCTCAGAGCATTGCGCGACAGCCCGAAGGGCCGGCACATCCCGGTCGTCGTAATGAGCTGTAGCACCGAGGAAGCCGACATCACTGCCAGCTACGATCTCGGTGCCAACAGCTATCTACGCAAGCCCGTCGATTTCGACGAGTTCATCAAGACGATCGAATCGCTGGGCACTTATTGGTTGTCGCTCAATGAGCTTCCCGCGTCCGGACCGCGCCTGCCATGAATCGCACCATCATGGTCCTGTTTCTCGAAGACTCGGAAGACGACGTCTTACTCATCGAGCGCCACCTCACCCGCGGTGGCTACACCGTCGAATCGAAGCGGGTCGACACGCCCGATGCCTTTCGCGCGGCCCTTCGCAATGGCGCTTGGGACGTCGTGCTTAGCGACTATTCGTTGCCGGGCCTGAACGCGCTTTCTGCCATCGCCATTTTCAGGGAGTGCGGCGCGGATATTCCCTTTCTGGTCGTGTCGGGCGCAGTGGGTGAGGAAACCGCCGTCGAGGTCCTGAAGTCGGGCGCGCATGATGTGCTGATCAAGAGCAATCTCGCGCGCTTGGTCCCCGCCGTCGAGCGCGAGATACGCGACGCCGCCGAACGCCGCGCGCGCCGTGAGGCCGAGAAGAACTTAGCCGCCAGCGAAATCAAATTCCGCCGCATCGTCGAGACGGCTCACGAAGGCATCTGGATGCTCGACCGCGATGGCCATACGACTTACATGAACCGGCGTATGGCCGACATGCTAGGGATGGGCGAGAGCGATACGGCCCAGGCCGATCTGAGCCGGTTCCCGGTCGACGCAAAAGTCAGCGAGGCGGTGTCGGCCTGCCTGCGCGGCGACAGCAGCGGTTTCAGTGGCCAGTGTCGACTGCGCCGCGAGGACGGCTCGGCCCTGTGGGGCCTTTTGGCGCTAAGCTCGATGGTCGACGATCACGGCGTGTGCTTCGGCCATCTGGCCACGATCTTCGACGTGACCGAGCACCATCGGCTGCAAGAGCAGCTCATGGTCTCCGATCGCATGGCCTCGGTGGGCATTCTGGCCGCGGGCGTGGCACACGAGATCAACAACCCGCTCGCAGCGATCCTGACCAACCTCCACATGGCGGTCGAGACTCTGCCGTCGCTGAAGATCGACGCCGACAGCAAGAGCGACCAATCCGAGTTGGAGGAAGAATTGCACGATGCCCTGGAGGCGTCGGAGCGATTGCGCGACATCGTCCGCGACCTGAAGATCTTCTCACGAACGCCCGAGGCGGCGATGGGCCCCGTGGATATCCATCGCATCTTGGACTCCTCGCTGCGAATGGCTTGGAACGAGCTGAAGCATCGTGCGCGCATCGTCCGAAAATTCGAACCCGTG
>CAZTTW010001268.1:0-1610 GCA_964616265.1 uncultured Myxococcales bacterium
CGTGCTGGTGCTGTGCACCCGACGATAGCCGATAGCGCCATGACGGCCGACAATGCGATCTTGGATTTCATCACATCTGCTCCTGTGAGAACGAGGGGATCAGGGGGAGCCCGATACTTCTCTAATTGTTATTGAAGAAGGGTTGTTGTCACAGAATAGTCGACCGCGGCAGGAGAACACCAACCGCGGCAGAGCACCAGCGCATCGAAACGGCAAGCGGCATGCGGAAGCCCCGGCTCGGGAGGTTCCGCCGAGCCGGAATCAATAAATGTACACGAAGCGGACGCGCGCATTGAGCATGGTGTTGGTCCAGGTCGTAACGGTGCCGTCGCTCGGCTGGAAATAGGCGTGCGCATAGCCAAATTCGCCCTTGATGAAAAGCTGTCCCGCCAGCAGATATTGAAGCGCGCCGAAGCCCTGCAGGTCCGAGACGTAGTTGTTGGTGCTGCTTGGGGTTGCGAGATAGTCATCCGTCTGCGTCGTCCAGTTGAGGCCGACGCCCGCCATGAGCAGGTCAGAGATGAACGACAGCCTCACGTTGGCGAATCCGCCCAAGCTCTTCGTCGTATAGGAGTTCTCCTTGATCGCCACCGCCATAGAGTTTTGATCATCCTGGCGGCCGACTGCCGCGTTGATGCCGAATTCGACGATGGGGTCGATAACGAACTGCAGCGAGCCTCCGGCGCCTTTGTGGACCGTTTGCTCCACGGCATCCTTCTTGTGCATTGTCTCGCCCGGACTGGCGCCAATGTCCTGCATCACAGCGGAGCGCATCTGGTATTCGAGGCCGGCCTTGAACTTGACCCAACCGAAGTCGAGGATGACGGTCGGTCGTGCGCCGTAATAGGTGGACGCGGTGGCGCCGGTAGCGTTGTTCTTTTGGTAGTTGTCGGTGCCCAGCTGGGCAAGCCCCTCGAAGCGCAGGTAGTCCGTCAGATAGAGGTGCAAAGCGACATCTCCGACGGCGAGGCCCTCCGTGGGGCGGCCCTGGAGATAGTTGACGCCGTAGAGAGTGGGCACGTCCAACTTCGGGCTGGCGGGATTGTCCACGCCAAACATGCCAGGTCCTAGGCGTTCGAACGTGTAGGGATCCATGCCCATGCCCAGGTGATAGATCTCCCAACCTTCGAAGCGGCCAATTTTCAGGTCCCAGGAATTCCAATGGCCGAATCGAATCCAAAGATCGTCGGTAGTGAAGGTTCCCGTGCTACACACGCTGTTTCCCGGATCTGCGGTCTGGCAGACATTGCCCACCAATTCAGCTTGGCCCTGGATGAAGAATCCGCCGCTGACATAGGTCGGCGTCACCCGCAATACTCCGCGGCCCTGCTGATAGTACATCTTCGAGTTCGGCAGATTGTTCAGATCGCGCTTGATCATCTCGTAACCAGTGTCGGACCAGAAGTTACCCGAGACGCCGATGCCGGTATGACTCATGTAGGGCCACTGCAGGCCGTGGAAGGTTGGCTCTAGCCACAAGGATCCGCCGTAAAGACCGCGCAGGCGACCAGGGAAAGACTCGGGCCCCAGGTGCTCGACGAAAGCTGCCGTAGCGTGCGTCGCAGGAATCGGTTCGACGTTCGGCGGAGGCGGTTGGGGCGGCTCGACGA
>CAZTTW010001269.1:0-1608 GCA_964616265.1 uncultured Myxococcales bacterium
TGCCTCATGAATGGATTGCGGTATCATGCGGTCTTTCACGGGTCAAACTCGAAGCACATCGGCCAGGAAACACATGAACGTGACGAAAGTGACCAAAGCCACGCTGTACTCGGTTCTTCTGTTCGCTCTTGGCATTTCCTCGGCTGCCTCGGCCAAGCCGTACAAGCTCGACGAGCTGCTGGACCTGGCACGCAAGGGAAACCCGGGTCTGGCAGCGGGCGAAAAAGCCACCGCCGGCATCGAGGCGCAGCTTCTCGAGGCCAAACGCAGCTACTACCCGACAGGCGAGCTGAATTCGCTCTTGGCGCAGTCGCCGGAGATCCGGTGCTACACCGGCCAAACGAGCATTATTAACGGAAAGCCCGTCCAGGACGAGAGGAACTGCGTGAACACTGGTGAGGCCATCGGCGCCAGCTCGTCGGGATTCCTCAAGGCCATCACGCCGGCCGGCGTTTTCACGCGAACCGAGCTCAAGTTGGTCCAGCCGCTGTACACCTTCGGCAAGCTCTCGGCCGGGGTGGCTGCTGCCGAATCGGGCGTGAAAGCCTCCCAGGAGCGCCAGGTCGGTATCATGGCCGACCTCGAGCTCAACATTCGAAAAGCCTACTGGGGCGCCAAGCTCGCACGCGAGTTGCTGAGCACCCTGAACGAAGGCAGCAAGTACCTGGAGCAGGCGGAGAAGAAGGTGGAAGACGAGCTGGCCGATGGCAGCGGCGATGTGACGGTCACCGATCGGCTGCGCTTGCGGACCACCCGAGCCGAAATCGAAGCCCGCATCCTGGAAGCGAAGCGCGGCGCGGATTTGGCCCGCAGCGGCCTGCGCGCGCTCATCGGACCTGGTGCACCGACCGACCTCGACGTGGATGACGAGCCGTTGGATCCGTTGAGCATCCCCGGCCGCACGGCCGACCAGTACGCGGAGGCCGCCCTACGTTCTCGACCGGAAGTGAAAGCGTTGCAAAACATGGTGGCGGCCAAACGCTCCCTTGCCGATCTCGAATCTCGCAAGCAGTACCCCGACCTGTTTCTCGTCGGAACTGCCGCGTACGCATACGCCAGCAGCGTGGACACGCCGGTAAACGCCTACTACACCGACCCGTTCCATTCGTTCAGCGCCGGCCTCGCCGCTGGCTTCCGCATGCCTCTCGATCTCTTCGTGAAAAACGCCCGCGCGGCGAAGTTGCGCGCCGAAGCCGACGAAGCCGAACAGAAACGGAGCGAAGCCCTGAATGGCATTGCCTTCGAAATCGAGAAAGCCAACGCCGAGCTCAAGGAAGCCGAAGAGCGCATCAAAGTGGTGCGCAAGGGCGAAAAGGCGGGCCGGCAGTGGATCGCCGCTATTGCTCAAAACCTCGCCGTAGGCCTGGCCGAGACGAAGGACTTCTCCGATGCGCTCATGGCCTTCTTCCAGGCCCGCGTCCGCTTCGCCCAGAGCGTCTACGACTACAACATCGCCGCGGCTACGCTCACCCGCGCTACGGGCACCGACATCGCGATGCCCGTCGAGAAGTAGTAGTGCCCCCTTCCCCGCCACGCTTCGCGTGGCGACCTCTCCCCGCGTGAACGCGGGTAGAGGCGATAGGGCCGCTGCGCGGCCTTGGCATCACG
>CAZTTW010001270.1:0-1607 GCA_964616265.1 uncultured Myxococcales bacterium
CTCTTGGCGGCGGAGTGCTCAGGTCATGCCGAAAGCGAGCCGGTGCTCGGCGCCTGGGACAAGACGGTCGGGCCGGTGGATGCGCGGGTCACCGAGCTTGCCCGCTTCGTGAAGCAAGCGTCGCTTTCGCCGAACGAGCGCACGCGCATCGAATCTTGCGGGGCCCGTATGCGGCGACGCACGCAAGACGTGGTCGCCGAATGGGCCGGTCTGCTGACCGATCGCGAGGCCCTCGGCCGAGGGTTCGCCAAGCATGCGCCCGAGCTCTTTTCCGATTCGCAGCTCGACCAGATCTATCGCTGGTGCGTCGATCGCGATCGTCTGCGCACCGGCGCGACCGCGGGCGATGAGGGGGACGATCCCTACGCGCTCGACGTCGAGGACGAGGCGCTGCTCTTGCGCATCTTCCAGCTTCAACGCGGACCTTTGCGAAATGCCAAAGGTCCGCTCGCTTACCATCACCTGATGATCGATGAGGTGCAGGACTTCGCTCCCGTCGAGTTGGCGGTCCTGCTCGACGCGACGACGTCGCGCCGATCGATCACGCTGGCGGGCGATACCCAGCAAGGCATCGCGCCCGAGCACGGCTTCTTGAGCTGGACCGAAATGCTGGAGCGCTTGGGGCTGCCGCACGAATGCGTCGAGCCGCTGCGGATCAGCTACCGCTCGACCCGCCAGATCGTGGATTGCGCCCTGCACGTGCTCGGCCCGCTCATGGGCGACGAGCCGCCGCAGGTGCCGCGCTCAGGAGCCGAGGTGGAAAGCTTTCGCTTCGGGTCGTCGGGCGAGGCCAGCGAATTTCTCGTGCGCATGCTGCGCGATCTCATGCACCGGGAGCCGCTGGCCTCGGTGGCCCTCATCGCGTGCCACACGGAACAAGCGCGCCTTTACTACGAAGGACTCGCCGCCGCCGAGGTCCCCAGCGTGCGCTTGGTCGCGGATCAGGATTTCTGTTTCCGGCCTGGCATCGACGTTACCGACGTGAAGCAGACCAAGGGCCTCGAGTTCGACATCGTGGTCTTGCTGGAAGCCAACCAAGAATCCTATCCGGAAAACGACCACGCCCGACGCATGCTCCACGTGGCCATGACCCGCGCTGCCCACCAACTGTGGATCACCTATACCGGCGCGCCGTCGCCGCTTTTGCCCGAAACCCTGCGACGATAGCTCGTCGGAGCCAGAGCGCGCGAGGCCGAGCGTAGCGAGCGGTGGGCTGGGTGGGTGGCAGGGGCCTCGGGTTTGGGAACCCGCCCGGGGTTCCCATTATCACGCCGCTTGAAAGAAGCGGTTGAGCGCCCACACCTCTCGGGCGCGTAGACCCTGGAAGCGGATACCCATGCCGCAAGGCTGATCGGCATCACCGGGCTCGACCCAGCGAACCTCGCCGCTTACTTCGATAGGCTCGGGATGCGTCGGAATCGTGAAACGGATCTGCAGGCGCGTCTGCAGCGGGAACGGCTGGCTGATCTCGACGTAGACGCCGCCCAAGGAAATGTTCCGCGTGGTCGCTGTGCGCCTCTCGTCGCCGGCAACGATTTCCACGTCGAGGCGTCGTGCGTAGCGAGGATCTGTGCGGCGGAAGTTATCTGACACCTAAGGTTCCTTGA
>CAZTTW010001271.1:0-1606 GCA_964616265.1 uncultured Myxococcales bacterium
GTTGTTGACTCTCCCTTGACTCCGTCCAGTTGCAAGCAAATTGCTACGCCCATTTTCTTAGCTCCTTTTTTCTATGTTTCGTTGGTGGTGAGTTCGAACTTATGTGTTAACCGCCGGCCTTGGCGGACGGCAGCTTGGAGACGAGCCTCAAGGAAACTGTGAGGCCTTCGAGTTGGTAATGCGGACGCAGGAAGAACTTCGAAGTGTAGTAGCCGGGATTGCCTTCCACGGGCTCGACGATGACTTCGGCGCCTGCCAGCGGCTTTCGCGCTTTAGTGTCTTCCGTCGAGTGGGACGGATCGCCGTCCACATAGTTGATGATCCAGCCCTGCAGCCAGCGCTGCATGTCGTCGGCCTCGCGGAAGGATCCGATCTTGTCGCGCACGATGCACTTCAGGTAGTGGGCGAAGCGGCAGGTGGCGAACAGATACGGTAGCCGCGCGGCCAATGCTGCGTTGGACGAAGCGTCCGGGTCATCGTACTGCGTAGGCTTCTGCAAGGACTGCGCTCCGATGAAGGCAGCAAAGTCCGAGTTCTTCTTGTAGATGAGCGGCATGAAGCCGTTCCTGGCCAGCTCGGCCTCGCGGCGATCGCTGATCGCGATTTCCGTGGGGCACTTGAGGTCGACGCCGCCGTCGTCCGTCGGGAAGGTATGCGTGGGCAGGCCTTCGACCGCGCCGCCCGACTCGATGCCGCGGATGCGCGAGCACCAGCCGTACATCTTGAAGGAACGGTTGATGTTCACGGCCATGGCGTAGGCGGCGTTCGCCCAGGTGTACTTCTTCGCGTCGGGACCGTTGGAGTCCTCTTCGAAGTTGAACTCCTCGACGGGATTCGTCTTGGCGCCGTACGGACGGCGGGCGAGGAAGCGCGGCATGCAGAGGCCGAGGTAGCGAGCGTCGTCCGATTCACGGAGCGAGCGCCAGCCAGCGTATTCGGGCACCGAGAAGATCTTGGTGAGATCGCGTGGATTGGCGAGCTCTTGCCAAGACTCCATCTGGAAGACCGTGGGCGAGGCTGCGGCCAGGAACGGTGCGTGTGCCGC
Organism: uncultured Myxococcales bacterium; assembly: GCA_964616265.1. Classification (GTDB taxonomy): domain Bacteria; phylum Myxococcota_A; class Polyangia; order Fen-1088; family Fen-1088; genus Fen-1118. Next base: position 1,046 of record CAZTTW010001271.1, read on the forward strand.
CGCTGCGACCTTGGCCATTTCGCCGAGGAGCTCGACGTCCATCGGGCCGTGGTCGAAGTAGTAGTCGCCCACGAGGCAGCCGAAGGGCTCGCCGCCGAGTGTTCCGTATTCTTCCTCATAGAGCTTCTTGAAGATCGGGCTCTGATCCCACGCGGCGCCCTTGTAGCGCTTGAGCGTCTTGTGCAGATCCTTCTTGGAGACGTTCATCACACGGATCTTGAGCTGATCGTCCGTCTCGCTGTTGGTAACGAGGTAATGCAAACCCCGCCAGGCGCTTTCCAGTTGTTGGAATTCTGGTTGGTGCAGGATTTGATTGACCTGTTCGCTCAGCTTCTTGTCGATCTCGGCGATGATCGCGTTGATCGTCTGCACGACATCGCTGGAGATGAGCTTGGTGCTCGACAACGCCTGTTGCGCCAGGGTCTTGACTGCGTTCTCGATTTCGGACTTCGCGCTGTCAGTCTGTGGTTTGAACTCCTTGTTTAGCAGAGAGGCGAACTCGTTCACCTCCATGGTCGCGGAGGCAGCTTCGGTTTGTTTTTGTGTCTCAGCCATGGTTCA
>CAZTTW010001272.1:0-1605 GCA_964616265.1 uncultured Myxococcales bacterium
CCCCACGTTGCAATTCGAAAGATCTCGCCGAAGGTACTTGCCACGACTGTCGCCCAGGCTACCACAGTCCCTCGCTCCGGCACGCCCCTCCGCCCTCCTCTGCGCCCTTGTCCTCCTCTGCGCCCTCTTCTTCTCGATTTATGTGGAATGTGCGCGCATTTTTCTTCAACGTACGCGCATGAGCACGACGAACGGTTTGCCGCGAAAATGGACCATCGCGGATTCCGCCGAAACCTACGGCATCAAGTACTGGTCGAACGGCTACTTTTCGATCAATGAGCTCGGCCACGTGGTCAGCCATCCCCAAGGAGCCGAGGCCGGTAGCATCGATTTGAAAGAGCTGGTGGACGAGGTAGTTCGGCGCGGAATCGGCTTGCCGCTCCTCATTCGTTTCTCGGACATCTTGAAGAGCCGGGTCGTGGATCTGCACGAAGCCTTCAAACGTGCGATGACCGAGTACGGCTACAAGGGCGACTACCGCGGCGTCTACCCGATCAAGGTCAACCAGAACCGCTACGTCGTCGAAGAGATCACGCAGTTCGGGCGACCGTACCACTACGGCCTCGAAGCCGGCTCGAAGCCGGAATTGCTGGCGGTCATGGGCATCCTCGACGACGAAGACGCCCTCATCGTGTGCAACGGTTACAAGGACGAGGAGTACATCGAGACCGCGCTCATGTGCTCGAAGCTCGGGCGCAAGGTGCTGATCGTCGTCGAGAAATTTTCGGAGCTCGAGCTCATCGCTAGCACCGCCAAGAAAATCGGCGTGCGGCCGCGCATCGGCATCCGCGTGAAGCTCGCGTCGAAGGGTTCGGGCCGCTGGGAAGGCTCGGGCGGCGACCGCTCGAAGTTCGGTCTGTCGACCCGCGAAGTGGTCGAAGCGGTCCGCTTCCTGCGCGAAGCCGACATGCTGTCGTGCTTCGAGCTCATCCACTTCCACTTGGGCAGCCAAATCTCGGCAATCCGCGCCGTCAAGAACGCCATGCGCGAAGCGGGGCGCTTCTTCGTCGAGCTCGTGAAGCTTGGCGCACCCCTCAAATATTTCGATGCCGGCGGTGGCCTCGGCGTGGACTACGATGGCTCGCAAACCAACTTCGCCTCGTCGATGAACTACACCTTGCAGGAGTACGCGAACGACTTGGTGTTCAGCCTGCAGGAAATCTGCGACGCCGCCGGCGTCGCCCAGCCGACCATCGTCACCGAATCGGGCCGCGCCGTGGTCGCGCACCACTCGATGCTGGTGGTCGACGCCCTCGGCGTCGGCGAGTTCGACGTAGGCAAGGCGCCCGAAGCGCTCCCCGAAAATGCGTCGCGCGTGGTGCGCAACCTTTTCGACACCTGGCGGGACATCTCGACCAAGAACGTGCGCGAGGCGTACCACGACGCGCTCGAATACCGCGAAGAGGTTCTCACGCTCTTTTCCCTCGGCAGCCTCTCGCTCACCGAGCGCGTGGTCGCGGAGGACATCTTCTGGGCCATCTGCCAGAAAATTCTGAAGGTGGTGCGCGACATGCGCGAAGTGCCCGAGGAGTTCGAGGGACTGGAGCGCACGCTGTCGGACACCTACTTCTGCAACTTCTCGATGTTCCAGTCGCTGCCCGACAT
>CAZTTW010001273.1:0-1598 GCA_964616265.1 uncultured Myxococcales bacterium
GCCGCGTCGGCTCATCGCGAAGTCCAGGTGCGTCCACCACTTGCGATACAATGCCGCCCGATGGGCCAGAGCATCGACGCATTCATCGCCAAGTGGGCCGCCGCTGGTCCGTCCGAGCGAGCGAACAAGGATCTCTTTCTGACCGAGCTGTGCGGCGTTCTCGAAGTTGCCCCGCCCAATCCATCCGCCAACGATCCCGAGCGCGACACCTACGTCTTCGAGCGCGAAGCCAAGCTGCCCCACGAAGGCGGCGAGGCCACCATCGGCCGCATCGATCTGTACAAGCAGGACTGCTTCATCCTCGAAGCCAAGCAAGCCTCCGGCGAAGGTTCGAGCAAGCTCGGCAAAGCCAAGCGCGGCACACCGGCCTGGAACATCTTGATGATGGATGCCTACGGTCAGGCGCTCGGCTACGCGCTCAGCTTCGACCGCCGGCCGCCTTTCATCATCGTTTGCGACATCGGCCACTGTTTCGATCTGTATGCGGCCTTCGACGGAAGCGGCAACTACCGAGCTTTTCCCAACGCGCAAAACAACCGCCTCTTTCTCGCCGACCTCGCCAAGCACCGGGACACCCTGTGCGCTCTCTTCAACAATCCTCTCGATCTCGATCCGTCCAAGCACAGCGCCAAGATCACGCGCGAAGTGGCCGGCCACTTAGCCGTATTGGCCAAGAAGCTCGAAGACGACGGCCACGATGCAACCCTGGTCGCGCAATTTCTCATGCGCTGCCTGTTCACCATGTTCGCCGAGGATGTCGGCCTTTTGCCGGAGGGCATCTTCACCCGGGCGCTCAAAGAACAGTGGCTGCCCCATCCCGAGGCCTTTGCAAGCCAGGTCGAACACCTTTGGCGCACGATGAACGACGGTGGCGAGATCTTCAACGTGCTCGGCAGGATCTTGCGCTTCAACGGCGGCCTCTTTGCCAACCCCAAAGCGCTCAAGCTGGATAAGAAGGCGCTCGGACTGCTGCTTGAAGCGGCAGAGTGCAACTGGTCCGACGTCGAGCCGGCCATCTTCGGAACGCTGCTGGAACGCGCGCTCGATCCGAAAGAGCGCCACGCCCTCGGCGCGCACTACACGCCACGTGCCTACGTCGAACGCCTTGTGAGGCCAACCATCGAAGAGCCGCTGCGTGCGGATTGGGATGTGGTGCAGGCGCAGGCGCGCCGCCTGGTCGTGGCGGCGGAGCAGGCGAAGACCCCGAAGGCCAACAAAGACAAGCTGAAGGAGGCCGTGGAAGTCGTGCGCGCCTTCCATCAGAAGCTGTGCAACACGCGCGTCCTCGATCCCGCGTGCGGCTCGGGCAACTTCCTCTACGTCACGCTCGACCTGTTCAAGCGCCTGGAAGGCGAGGTGCTGAGCCTGCTCGAATCCTTGGGCGAAAAGCAGACGCTGCTTCACATGGAAAAGGTGCAGGTAACGCCCGCCCAATTCCACGGTATCGAAATCAAACGCTGGGCGAAAGAGATCGCCGAGCTGGTGTTGTGGATCGGCTACCTGCAATGGCACTTCCGCATGTTCGGCAAGAACAGCCCCGTCTCCGAGCCCGTCCTGCACGACTACAAGAACATCGAGTGCCGCGACGCCGTCCTGGC
>CAZTTW010001274.1:0-1597 GCA_964616265.1 uncultured Myxococcales bacterium
GCTCGACGCGATGACGGCCCGATTCCAGCAGAGGCGCATAGAAGCCGCGCAACACCGACCGCGTGACGTCGAAGTCTCGCGATGGATTGGAGGCCCCGAGCGAGAGCAGCGCGCTTTGCATGTCGGCCGGATTGTCCGCACGAACCGCGCGCGAGAGGCGGACCAACGCGGCGACCACGTCAGGCTCGAACTCTCGCACACAGCCGTGATCGAGAATGGTGACGCGACCGTCGTCGGCGAAAAGCAGATTGCCCGGGTGCGGATCCGCATTGAACAGGCCATGGCGATAGAGCGTACCGACGTAGAATTCGTAGAGCGCCCGCGCGGCGCGAACCTTTTCCGCCTCGTACTTGGTTTTCGAAACGAACGCGTCGAGCATGGCTCCGTCTTGCCAGCTGGACGTCAGGACCCGCGGGCCACAGTAGTCGCGGAACGTGGCCGGAATGGCAATGGCGGCGTGGCCGGCGAAAATCTCGCGGAATCGAATCTGCCGGCGAGCCTCCAGCTCATAATCGCACTCTTCGAGAAAGCGTGTCTCGGCTTCGGCGAGAAAACCCTCGACGTTGGCGCCTGGAACTGCCAAATGCGCAAAGAAGCTGCCGATGGACGCGGTCTTGAAATCGGCGCGAATGGCGTCCGCAATGCCGGGGTGGCGAACCTTCACGGCGACGCGGGTGCCATCGTCCAGCGTCGCACGATGGACCTGGCCGATGGAGGCGCTCGCCACCGGCACGGGCTCGAGGCGCGGTAGAAGCGTGCGTGCGCGCGCGCCGAGGTCTTCGCGAATCGCCAACTGGATCTGCGGCAGCGGCGTGGGCTGCGACATGACTTGCAAGACCGAGAGCAAGCGCCGCGCTTCGGGCGACAGAGAAACATCGAAGTACGAGAGAATCTGCCCGGCCTTCATGGCGACACCCTTGAGCTCGCCCAAGCTCTCAACCAGCTTGACCACGGCGTCGGGCGACAGCGCCGCCACGCTGAGCTCTTCGCCGCGCAACCTTCCGGCGAGCGCACCGACGCCCAAGCGAGCCGCTGCCGTCGCCGTCTTTTGCAGACGCGCGAAGGAGGACGTGGGAAGGGTCTTACCGCTTTTCGCGCGGAGATTCTCGAAGAGCTGCTGGCGACGATCGTTGGCCATCGAATCCTTTGCTACAGCCGACTATGTTCTCCGCTGCATGTCAAAAATTCTGCCGCGCGCGAGGCTAGTCCAGCAGCGGATGCAGCTCCGCCTTCACCGTGGCGCTGCCGCCCTCCTCGACGGTGACCTCGGTGAAATACGAATAGAAGCCGGGGTGGCGAAGCTCGACCCGGTAGAAGCCGGGGCGAATGGATTTGTCTTTCTTGGCGAGGTCAGCGGCTTTGCCGATGAGACCATCGTCGAGCAGGACCATGGCGTCGGGCACGTTGCACTCGACGCGCAGGTGGGCCGCGGGTGGTTGCCGCCCCATGGTGGCGCAGCCCAGGGCGAGCATGACGAGCGTGACAGCGACGAATTTCCTCATGGTCGAGCCTCCTCCACGGGCGACGCCTCGATGGGTCGCACACGCAAAGCAAGCTGATCGATGCTGGCTTGGGTGCTGGTCAGGCTGAGCTTGCC
>CAZTTW010001275.1:0-1597 GCA_964616265.1 uncultured Myxococcales bacterium
CCGGCTGCAGGTACTGGAGCATGTCGTAGCGCTCGAGGAACGACCAGTTGTGGCAAGCCAGGAACTGTGCCTGCGTGACCAGGTAGCTCGAACGGATGACGTCGGGCCCGAAGCGCAGGTGCGACACGGTGACCGCGCCAGCCTTCTTCGAGTCGTAGACGAAGTAGCCCTGGGCGTAGAATTGCGGGTCTTCGCCGATAATCTTGATCGAGTTTTTGTTGGCGCCGACGGTGCCGTCGGCACCAAGTCCGTAGAACAAGCAGCGTTTCACGCTGTCGGGCTCGGTCGAGAAGGCGTAGTCGACGTTGATGGACGTGTGGGTCACGTCGTCGTTGATGCCCACGGTGAAGTGGTTCTTGGGCGCCGGCTTCTTGAGCTCGTCGAACACGGCCTTGACGTGGGCCGAGGTGAATTCCTTCGACGACAGACCGTAGCGGCCGCCGATGATCTTCGGCATGGCGAAGGGCAGCTCGCCCGCCGAGAAGGTTTCCGCGATGGCGGTGACCACATCCTGGTACAGCGGCTCGCCGGCAGCGCCTGGCTCTTTGGTGCGGTCGAGAACCGCGATGGCCTTGACCGACTTGGGCAGGGCGGCAATCAGGTGCCCTATCGAAAACGGACGGAACACGCGCACCTTGACTACGCCGACCTTCTCGCCCTTGCTGCTGAGATAGTTCACGCATTCGTGGGTGACCTCGGCACCTGAGCCCATCACGACGATCACGCGCTCGGCATCGGCCGGACCGACATAGTCGAACAGGTGGTAAGCGCGGCCCACCTGCTTGGCGAACTTGTCCATCTGCGCCTGGATGATGGACGGTGCGGCGGCGTAGAACTTGTTGCCACTTTCGCGTGCCTGAAAGAACACGTCGGGGTTCTGCGCCGTTCCGCGCAGGAACGGACGATCAGGCGACATGGCACGGGCGCGATGGGCGGCCACCAGATCGTCCGTGACCAGCGCCTTGATATCGTCGTCGGTTAGCTGTTCGATCTTTTGCACCTCGTGCGAGGTGCGGAAGCCGTCGAAGAAGTGTATGAAGGGCAGGCGGGACGCCAGCGTCGTGGCTTGCGCGATGAGCGCCATGTCCATCGCTTCTTGCACCGAGCCCGAGCCGATGAGGCCCCAGCCCGTCGAGCGGATGGCCATGATGTCGCTGTGGTCGCCGAAGATGGAGAGCGCGTGGGTGGCGACCGTACGCGCCGAGACGTGGAAGACCGTCGAGGTCAGCTCGCCCGCGACTTTGAACATGGTCGGGATCATGAGCAGGAGGCCCTGCGAAGCAGTGAAGGTAGTGGTCAGCGACCCTGATTGGAGGGCGCCGTGGGTGGCAGCAGATGCACCACCTTCGCTTTGCATTTCGACGACTGCCGGGACTGTGCCCCAGATATTCGTCCGGCCCTGCGCCGACCACTCATCGGCCCATTCGCCCATGTTGGACGAGGGGGTGATGGGGTAGATTGCGCAGACTTCGTTCGTCTTGTGCGCGATGTAGGCAACGGCTTCATTGCCGTCGATGGTCACCGTCTTGCGAGCCATTTCTTTGGTCCTTCCGTGAAGTGCTTTGGGGGAAAGAAAGCGCCCTGTTCTTACGTCCCC
>CAZTTW010001276.1:0-1593 GCA_964616265.1 uncultured Myxococcales bacterium
TAGGGTACATAGGGAAGACGATTTTGGGAATGGTAACGTACAAACGAGATACGCTGATGCGCTTCCGCTGCCGCACGGCAAGATTTCGCGCCTCCTTCCCTGTTCATGGAAACGACCGACCACGAAGCTCCGCCGGCCTCCCCGCCGGTCCCGCCACCCGACATCCCGACCGTTCCTTCCGCGCGCACTCCGCAGCTTCCCCCGAACGCCCCTGATTCCGTCCGTTTCGCGACCACCGCGCTGTGCCTGGGCCTCCTGTGCTTGGGCGTGCTGTGGCGACTCGTCGACCTCGACTACCCGCGCACCTTCAGCTTCGACGAACACCACTTCGTCAGCAACGCCCGCAACTACATCGCCCATCGCGCGGACTGGAACGACCATCCGCCGCTCGGCAAGCTGGTCCTCGTCCCGGCCATACTGCTCTTCGGCGACCGCGGCCTCGGCTGGCGACTCTCGTCGGCACTTCTGGGATTGGCCATGGTGGCGCTTGCCGGACTCTTCACGGCGAAGATCTTCGAGAACAAACGCGCTGGCCTCTTTGCCGCGACCTTTCTTGCCATCGACGGCTTCTTCATTTCGTACGCACGCTCCGCGCTCATCGACAATCCGCTCACGGCTTGCATGTACGCCGCCCTGGCGCTCATGCTGTGGGCACGTTCACTGCGCTGGTTCGCCGCCGCCGGCATCTGTGTGGGCCTGGCCGTCTCCAGCAAGTGGACGGGCGTCTGCGTGCTGCTGCTGGCGCCGCTGCTCCTGCGACGGGCCGGCAAATCGGTCTGGCATGCGCTGTGGATGTTCGCGCTCGCATCCCTGGTTTATGTCGCCATCGGCGTCGCCGCGCTTCACCTGACCCGCCAACCCATTTCGATGGCGGGGATGATGCGCAGCAATTGGGAGCTGCTGCAGCACCACGCCGGCTTCACCGTCTGGGACAATGGCGCGAGCTCGAAGTGGTACACCTGGCCCTTCCTCATTCACCCGATCATCACGCACTTCGAGCGCCTCGGTGGCGATGTCGTGCGCGCCAGCTCGACCATCGGCAATCCCCTGCTCTGGTTCGCCACGACGGCCGCGATGCTCGTCGCGCTCGCGAGACTGGCAGTGGCGCTGGTACGCCGTCTGCGCGATCACCTGCCCATCGGGCCCGAGCAGCGTACGAACTTCCTCGCCCTGGCGACGATGCTGGCACTCATCCTGCCGTTTGTAGTGACCCACCGGCAGTCGTACATCTTCCACTACCTCGGCGCCTACGGCGTGGGCCTCGGTCTGCTGGCCTCGCACCTCGCCCGGCTGGAAAAGCGCGCGCCGAAAGGGGCGCTGGCCTTCGTCCTGATCGCCGCCTGCGTGTCGATGCTCTACCTGCCGCTGTGGCTTGCGTCGCCGCAAACCATGCACGCCTTCCTCCTGCGCCTGCCGTTTCCGGGTTGGCGCTAGCGCCTCCCGCTTATTGGTAGATCTCGACTTCACCCAAGTGGAAGTAGTTGGGCGGCGTGTTCTTCAGGCGAACGTAGCGTCCCGAAGCGCGCAAGTGCTTGACCGTCCACTTGTCGAAGTTCTCTTTGCGCTCGGCGATCTGCTTGTAGTTCTGGTTGT
>CAZTTW010001277.1:0-1593 GCA_964616265.1 uncultured Myxococcales bacterium
ATGGTCGAGATGTTCGACTTGAAGAAGCCGGTGCCGAGAATGATGAGCCCGAGTCCGACGAAGAAGGTCGTGTGCGCCGGCACCGCCAGGCAGAAATGCCCCGCCGAAATCAGAATGCCGCCGACAATAATCGAACGGTGCGTGCCGATCAGGCGATCGGCAAGGTAGCCGCCGAGCAGCGGCGTCAGGTAGACGAGGCCCTGGTACCAGCCGTAAAGGTGGCTCGCCTGTTCTTTGCTCCAGCCGAAGCCGCCCGCGCTGCTGATGAGGAAGAGCGTCAGGAAGGCGCGCATGCCGTAGAACGAGAAGCGCTCCCACATCTCGACGCCGAAAAGCAGGAACAAGCCGGGCGGTTGCTTCGTCGGGTTGCCGGCGGCCTCTGCGTTGGTCATCACCTTTGACAATCAGATGCTCCAACCGGTTTTGCAACTTCGATGCGACTTGCGCTGCAAGTTCGGCGATAATTGCCGCACATGCACGACGCGCGGGCTCGAATCCTGGTTGGTCTCGCGGTTGCGGCTGCTGTCGCAGGCGGGTTGCCGCGGGCGGCTGCGGCCGATGCCATTTCCGTCCGCATGGTCACCAGCGTCCCTGCCGGGCAGCAGCCCAAGCTGATCGTCGTTGCGGCCGAGCCCGTGGCCGAGGTCGAGGTCCAACTCAATCGTGAGGACGGCAAGGTCGTCGACGAGGCCATCGGGGCTCTCGCCGCCGGCGCCTCGCGCGACATCCTGCTCGACGGCAAACCGGGCAAGCACCAGTACACGGGGCACATCCGCTGCACTTCGGGCGGCAGACCGCTGTCGAGCGAAATCTCATTCGAGACCGTGGTGGCGGGCGTGCTTTCCGTATCGCTCGACAGATCACGCGTGGATCTGCCGCGCGGTCGGCTGGAGTTGATGGTGTCCATTCCCGAGGGCAGCGTGACCCTCAAGGTTTTTTCCGCCACGGACAACGGCGTGCTGGTCGAAGAGGAGCAATCCTTCTCCGAGCACTCGGCAAGCCAGCCGTTGCTCGTGAAATGGGATCCGCCGGGCAAGACCGCGGAAATCGGCCGCATCGACGTGCGCGTGTCGGATCCGGCGGGCGCCTTCCAGACGTTCTCGCTTTTTCCGTGGTCGATCTACATCCCACACGAGGAAGTGACGTTTGCGACCGACTCCGCGGCGATTGCAGCGAGCGAAGCCCCCAAGCTGCAAAGCAGCTTGGCGAAAATCACCGACGCGCTGGAGAAGCACAAAGATCTCGGTGCGATCAAGCTCTACATCGCCGGTCACACCGACACCGTGGGCGCGGCGAAGTACAACTTGGCGCTTTCGCTCAAGCGGGCGCAGGCCATCGCGGCGTGGTTCCGCAAGATGGGTCTTGCGCTTCCCATCGCCTTCGAAGGATACGGCGAGCAGGCTTTGCGCGTCGCCACGCCCGACAATACCGACGAGCCCCGCAACCGGCGGGTCGACTACATCCTTTCCGTCGAAGACCCCGTTTTGCGAGCGACGGATTTCAAGCCGGTGTGGAAGTTGCTCAAGTAGCGTTACCGAGCTGGCGTCGGACGGCCAACAGCGCTATCAATTCGTCGATCTAGTTTGCTCGCTT
>CAZTTW010001278.1:0-1590 GCA_964616265.1 uncultured Myxococcales bacterium
CGGCGAACGTCAGCGCGGCACTGTCGAAGCTCGTCGATCCCAAGCTGATTCGGGCAGGCGAAAAGTACCAGGTCGATCGGGACGACGAAGGCACGCCAGAGAGCTTCGAGTACGTGCCCACGCCGGTGTTGCGCTACCTCGTCGCACGGCAAGCGGACGGCAGTTGGCAAGCCAAGAAGCAGGAGAAGCCGGTCGAGATCAAGACGGCGCAAGCCTACGGCACCGTCGAGTCGTCGCTTTACGAATCGGTCGCCAAGGCCGGTGAATCGGGCGCGCTCGTCAGCCTGATCGTCGATATGTTCGCCTGGGACATCAACTTTTACACGGACACGCAGCCCGGCGATCGCTGGAAGGTCGTGATCGAGAAACAATACCTGGGCGGTCAGTTTTACAAGTACGGCAAGCTCCTCGCGGCCGAGTACAGCGGCAGGACCGGAACTTTCCGCGGCTTTTATTGGAATCCGAGCGGCCAGCGCGGGCAGGGCCACTACTACGACGACAAGGGCCAGGCGCTGGCCAAGAGCATGCTCAAATCGCCGCTGCGGTTCGTGCGCATCAGCTCGAAATTCGATCTCAAGCGCTTTCATCCCATCCTTCACGTCATGAAGGCGCACTTGGGCGTCGACTATGCGGCGCCCGTCGGGACGCCGGTGTGGGCTCCGGCCGGCGGCAAAGTGTTGCAAGCCGAAATGATGCGTGGCTCGGGCAATACGATCGTGCTTGGCCATGCGAACGGCCTGCAGACGCGGTACTACCACTTGTCCCACTTTGCCAAGGGCCTTCACCCGGGGAAACAAGTTCAGCAGAAGGAAGTCATCGGCTTCGTGGGCACGACCGGTCTTTCCACCGGGCCGCACCTGCATTTCAGCGTCGTCAAGAACGGCCAGTTCATCGATCCGGCGAAGTTGCAGGTGCAGCGCGAAGCAGGTCCGGCGAATCGCGTGGCCTATCTCGACGCGATCCGAGCGCGCATCGCGATTCTGAAATCGCTGCCGCCGACCGTCGCGAAGAACTGAAGTAGCGGGTCTTTGCCGGCTCTTGCCGGCTACCCTTGGCTGGTCGTGGGGAGCGGCTTGCCGGGGGCGACGGCGTCGTTTGCGCCGTCGTCGCCTTGGCTGTCCTGGCTGTCCTGAGACGTCTCCGTGTCCTTTTCCTGAGACGTCTCCGTGTCCTTTTCCTGGCTGTCGACTTCGTCGAAGGCGCCCAGCTCGCGCAACACTTCCTCGTCGGTTTCGGTCGGCGGCTCCGGCACGGGCGGCTGCTTGGCCGATCGCTCTTGCGCGCGCCGTCGCCGGTAGAACAGGACTTCTTCGGCGAGTCCGAGGACGATGTATGCCAGGACCAAGAAAAGGAAGATGAACGCCTTGGCGAAGCCGGCCATCCACCAGGCGGCGCTCGAGCTCAGGATGAGCAGCAATACGACCACTGTCTTCGGGCTCAGCCGCAGCTCCTTGAAGGACCGGAAGCGCACGCGCGAGACCATCAGGAAGGACAGCACGAGCACGATGGCGGCCAGCGAGGTTTCGCTCACGAATCGGTATTCGCCGCTGTTGTGGCTGACGATGACCATGAAGACCAGCAGGCTGGCGG
>CAZTTW010001279.1:0-1587 GCA_964616265.1 uncultured Myxococcales bacterium
GCCGGCGATCTCGTCGCCGGTATCTTTGGTTGGCCCATCACCGACAGCGACCTTGCCACGGCTGTCTATAAGATCGACTCGGTTCCCAATCCGACTGCCGATCCGGTTCACTCTACGGTTTGGGATTCGTGGCCCATTTGCTACGACCCGAACCACAAGCCAAGCACGAGCGCGTTCGATACCGCGGCATCCGGCTGGGGGGGCAACGGCCGGTCTTCGCAATTCCGCATTCCTGGACGAGTTCGGTACCAACGGTACGAAGTTCAGCGTCTGCGCCGTGGACTTCGCAAGCTCCATGTCAGGCATCGGCGCTGCCTTGCAGAAGAAGGTCCAAAACTTGTGTATTCCCGACACTCTTGCGGATGTCGATCCCGCAACGCCGGGGCTGCAGCCCGATTGTCGTGTGGTCCTGAGAACGCCGGCCGTCGATCCCTCCGATCCCAGCACGATCATCTATCAAGACTCGGCGGCTCTTCCCATGTGCCCGACAGGAGCAAGCAACGGCTCGGTCACAACCGCCTGCTGGCAGCTTGCGAGCGCGAGTACACTGTGCCCTGCGGGTCAGCTACTGGTTCAGCTGCTACGTCCTTCGAGCGATATCGCCTCGGGCTCTCTGGCTGCGGGAACGAAGCTGGGCATGCAGTGCAGGCTTTGCCCGACCTGCGATCCCGCAACGCCTTAGAGCTTAGCTCACGGGTTGTGCTGTTCCGTCGGTTGGTCGTTCGCTTGCTTGCAGCTTGCCGAACAGTCGCTCGCGCACGAGGCGCACGTGGTCGCGTAGGACGTACAGTTGGTCGCCGAACGACGGCGGCGTCTTGAGGTCGCCCACGGCCGCCTCGATGGCCTCGAAGCGCTGAAGGAGAAGCGCGCGATTTTCGGTTGAAGGCTGGGCCATCATTCCACGCTCGATGGTCATGAGTGCCCCATACCAGCGGTAGATGCGCGAGCGCATCCACCACCTGTAGATGGTCGGCACGATTCTGGTTGCCGGCACGAGAATGACCAGCAGCGGAACGATGACGACAATCAAGCGGTAGAGAAGGCTGGCCAACGGGAACGGCAGCTTCTTGTAGAGGTACTGTCCGCCCGACTTGTAGTAGTGCTCTGCGTCCGGGCTGATGGGAAAGTCTCGCGCCAGCGGCGCCGGGTATTCGCCCGCGTTGCGGAACAGGCCGGCACCGCTGTGAACCTCCTGGGCAGCGCCAATCAGAAGATCGGAAAGCGCTGGGTGCAGATCCTTGCGAGCGACCAACTCGACGGTCGGACCGATGAGCGTCAGAGTTTTCGGCGGTTCGTCCTTGCCCAGGTCATAGGCACCCTCGGGCAGGGTCAGCTTGGATAGAAAACGAAATTTCCGCAGGTAGCCGTCGGCTTGACGAAAGTTCGCGATTTCGACGGTGGCGTTGTCGCGCAGCTTGCGCATGATAGCCGGCGTGGCCGAATCGCCCATCATGAAGGCGGCGTCGATTTTCCCGGCCAGTAGCTCGTCCGCCGCCTCTTCGCCTGCCAGCTCGCGCAGCACCGTGGGCGGCCCGTCCATGTCGTTGGCCTTCAGCAGCTTCAAGGCCAAGACACGGGCGCCGCTGC
>CAZTTW010001280.1:0-1586 GCA_964616265.1 uncultured Myxococcales bacterium
CTCGCGGTCACAGCTCGGCCTGTATCTGCGGGGCAAGCAGTCGCATCAGGTAGCGTGCCTTGCCGAAGTTGGCTTCGGGCTTGACGGCACACGCGACGAAGTACTCGTCGCTCAGCACGTGCACCAAGACGACGAGCTTGTCGGCCTTCAGCGTGAGCTCGCCAAGCCCGCCCACGTCGAGGCGCTCGACCGCCTTGCGCATCTGGGCGACGGCGTGGGCGAGCTCCATGCCGACGAGCTGGATGTCCAGTCGGCTTTCTTGGTCTTCGCCGTCGTCGCCCTTTGTGTACGACTCGACCGAGATGCCGTCGAACCCGATGAGAATGCCCGCGACGCCCCCGCTAAGGCGGTCCACCATTCGCTGCAGGCTTTCGCGGAACATGACTCTGGCTCGCTTCTAGTCGGACATCCGAAGGGGTGTCAATAGCGCCTACCGTCGCGTCAGGGACCGGTCGTCGTAGACGTCGAGGTGGACGTGGACGTCGAGGTGGACGTGGTGCCGGTGAAAACGCCGGGGCAAACCGCAATGTTCCTCGTGGATGCTCCAGCGTCTGTCACTTTGGTCGTGATGGCGATACCGCAGCAGAAGATGGTCTTGTCTTGGCCGGGCGGCGCGCAGGCGTCTCCCGTGTACGGATTGGTTCCGATGAATGCCGCGCACATGGGCGTGTTGGCTGGATAGCGGTACGGCAGCAGATCGGGGACCGTGTAATCGGTTTGCAGACAGCCGATGCACACGTCGACCGGGTAGGTGAAGGGGGAGCTTTCGATGCTGGTGCCACCGTGGCGTCCTTTGGCCGTGATCGTTGCCGTGACGATCACGTGTTGGGGTGGAACCTGCGACTGCAGGCATTGGGCGTGCGCCGCGGTGATGATGTTGAGGCTGGCTCCGGTCGCGCCACCGGGCGACAGGAAGACCGTCATGGGCTCGCTGTCGAACGTCGACGGGCAGTCCTTGTTCCAGGTGACCCCCGGCGCCGACAGCTCGACCGAGAAGTGGGTAAGGGTGATGTTGTTCATTTCCTCGGCTTTCGAGGCGCCGACTGAGGCGAGGTTGTTCAGCACGAGCAGCGGTAGCCAGTACGGATGGAACTCGGGCGGATCGTTGAACAGCGAGTCGGGAAGCCCGACATCCATGATGCCCTGGGTCCGATACTGGGTGGTGGCGGTGCCGGGTACGCTGCAATCGGCGCCGTCGATCACTTGCACCTGACTGATTTGCAGCGCCGTGAACGCGTCGGTCGCTTTGAGGCTGTTGCACGTGCCGAGTGCCACGACCAACAGGCCGTAGTGGATGCCGGCTCTCAAGCAATGGATTTGGTGGCTCATCGTCGTTCCCCCTATTGGCCTGCCACGTGCGAGCGATTGGCGATGCGAGGTGTGATGAAGACCAAGAACTCGGTGCGGTTGTCGTTTTCTTTGCGGTTTCGGAAGAACCAGCCCAGCACCGGAATATCCGAGAAGAACGGTACCCGGGCGTTCGCAAGGCCGGTGTTGCGCGTGTAGATACCGCCGATGACTGCCGTGTCGCCGTCGCGCACGAGCATCGTCGTCTTGGCTTCCTTCTTCTGAATGGACGGATCGCC
>CAZTTW010001281.1:0-1585 GCA_964616265.1 uncultured Myxococcales bacterium
CACGCCAGCCGCATCCGTGACCGTGTTTTGTGCTTCCAGATTCAGCTCGGGAGTATCACCTGCCGGGATGGATTTCGTGGGAACGAAGGTCACGTGGTTGACGTTGGGCGAAAGCTCGAAAGTGCCCCGCAAGCCGATGATGTGGAAGCGGCCGTCGGTGGGCCGAATTTCGCCCGAGATGGCGGGCGAGGAGAGCGTGCCGCCAATACCGAGATCGATGGCGACGTGAATTTCGGGTGCCAAGTTGTTCTGGATGATGAAGCCGTCGCCTTCGGTACGCACCCGCAGGTTGAGCGCAAGATTTTCGAGCAGCGGCTCGCCCCGCCAGAAGGGCTTGCTGTTGTCCGATTCGTTGATACGCGGCGAAAGCACGAGATTGCGAACGTTGAAGTCCTGCAAATAGCGTCCGGAAACCAGGCGAATATCGCCCGCGAAGGTCAGCCCCTCGTCGGGATTGCCTTTCAATTCGGTGGCGAGCGACAGATCGTCCACTTCGATGCCCTGGTCGCGGTAGGCGAGACGATTGCCGGCCAGCGGAAAGTCGATCGCGTCCCAGACGAACTCGGGGCGCAGGCTCTTGAAATGGACGCGGCCGGGTCGCACGCCTTCCGCACCGATAAGCAGCTCGCCTTCGTCATTCAGGCGAACACGCACGTTGTGCAAGAGAAGCTCGTGGCTGGACAAATCCACGCTGCCGCTCTGGACGGCAATATGACTGCTGATCCCGCGCATCCGCATCTGGATCTCGCCCAGGTTGATATGGGCGGAGATCTTCGGATCGTTTGGCGTGCCGGAAATGCTGGCGGCGATGGACGCCTTGCCGGAGACGTCGGAAACCGCGCTCGGGACCAGGGTTTCGAGCAATTTGGCGCTGACCTCACCGTCAGCGCTTACCGCAAAGGACTCCGGCGTAAAGCCGGGGCCCAGGTTGACCTTGCCTCCGAGCTTCATGGTGGCATCGCTGATGGTGACCGCTAAGTTGGAGAGCTCGACGGCGGACGACGTGAGCCGCAACGCACCTGATGGAACGTACAGCTTTTGGCCGAAGCCGCGCGCTTGGGCGTGCAACGGTCGCGCGATGCCGATGCCACCGTTGAGATCGGGCTTCTTCACCGAGCCGCGCACGTGTACCTCGAGTCCGATGCCGCCGCCCAGCGATGAAAAGCTACCGGCGAGGAGCGGCTGCAAGAAATCGAGATCGAATTGGCCGCCGAAATCCGCTGTCACGGCTTGATCGAGGACGTGCCCTTTCCCGTCCTTGATGGGGTGAACCTCGGCCGAGAGCGTGAAATCGCCACCTCCGGTGGCCAAGGTTGCCGGGTCGACCACGACCTTTTCGGTGTCGGTCACGACGTGCAGGTCACCCGCGTTCTTGATCCAGACCTTTTCCTTGGTCGCGGTGCCGTCGTTACCCTCGACGGAGCGAGTGACCGACGCTTCAAGACCGGTGATGCGGACATCGATGGCGGGTAGAGTGTTCGGCTCGATGGCGAGCGAAATGCGCCCGGACAGGCTGCTGGCGATACCTTGTTCTTTCAACGCCGGCAGTAGCTTCTGGATTTCTCTCTCTCTCGGCTCCGCCAGG
>CAZTTW010001282.1:0-1585 GCA_964616265.1 uncultured Myxococcales bacterium
ACCGAGCCGAATCCTGACAAAGTCGACGCCGAGAAAACGGTGGCCGGCTCGTTGCAGCCGGTGATCTCTGCTGGACCGGAAGGTGCCAGCCTGTGGCTGAGCGGCCGCTTCTAGGTCGCCTTCGCGCAGAGAAAGCCTATCAGGGCAGCCGATGCCGCTTGAGCACGGGCCAGGCGACCGCCGCGTTGCCCATGTCATCGCCACCGCCCTGTTTGGTGCACAGAATGACCTCGACGCCTGCCTGGCAGCCGGCATAGCTCGAGCAACCGTTTCCGTCGGCGGAAGAAGCAGAGCCCGTACACTGATCCAGCTCGGCCCATTGTTGAAACGTGGCTTGGGCACCGAGGAAGGTCACGGGCATGCCCGGCACGAACGACGACGGCCCCCCAGCGTAAGGGACCAGCTGCTCGGCCGTTCCGCGGAACGAAATCACTGAAATCGGCCGAGATGGTTTGCAGTCGGCGACGTTTTCCTCGAAGAGGTCGAACGAAGCCGCGGCGATGGCGGCGAACACATCCGCGGCGTTGCAGCCCAGGTAGTACGCCATGCCGCCGCCCGTGAGGGCGCCGGTGGCGTAGATGCGCTTGGAATCGATACAAGCAATCGTCTTGACGTCGGCGACGAGTGCCCGGCTGAAGGCGACATCGTCTACGTCGGCGACGCAGCAAGGACCGACGTTCCACGCCGCTCCGAGCGGCCCGGAAAGTCCCGTCGGGAATGCCATGACAACGCCTTCGGCGTCGGTTACGGCGGGGTACAGCGAGGTCGACCGCTCCAGCGAACCGGATCCTCCGTTCGCGTGAAAGTCCACGATCAGTGGCGCCGCCTTGCTGCCGTCGTAGGCGGCGGGGAGGTGAAGCACGTAGCTGCGGCTGCTCGAGCCGACGTGCACCGTCCGAGTCATATCACCTGAGTTGAGAGACGGCAGTGGGCATGTTGCGACCGAACCATCGCTCGAAGCACCCGAGGCGTCCGCGTCTATTCCAGCGTCTGCCGTCGCCCTCTGGATGACGTCGAGGTTGGCGCGCGTGCAGCCCAGAAGCACGGCAATCACCGCTCCGAACGTGCGCGCAGTCATAGCCACGCTCCTAGGGCGACGGTCAGCAGGGCGTTCGGTCGTCCGGCCGTCGCGACGACTTCATCGGCGAAACGAATCGCGACGTACGGCTCGGCCATCTGCGCTTCCAAAGCGACGCTCAGATAGAAGCGGTCGTGCAAGCGCACGCTCGCACCGAGCGCACCGTCGAGCAGGAACGACCATTGCGCGGCGGAGCCCGATCGGAAAGCCGCATCGGTACGCCCCTCGACGGAGAAATGCAACGCGCCCGCCGACAGCGCGACAAAAGGCTGCAGGCGCTCCGCCTCGCGAAAGCGAAGGTACCCGCCGAGAAGGCCGTACCCTTGAGAAACCTGCGCACTTCCAATCTGGTTTTCCACCGTGGGCCGAGTGCCAAGCCCAGCCACAGAGGCACGCAGCACGGCCATGGAGCCGAGCGCCCATCCGACGCCAACCAGCGGTAGAAAGGCAGGACCAACACCGTCGAGACTTACCAGCGTCGCACCGCCCACTTCGACGCTGAACCGC
>CAZTTW010001283.1:0-1581 GCA_964616265.1 uncultured Myxococcales bacterium
TGGCCACCTTGCCGCCAAGTCAGCGGGGGGCGCGCGTGCACGTGGTTCAAGAGCTGGGCTCTCGACAAGAGTGGACGCTCGACAACGGCGATGCCGTCTCCGAGCAGGCCTACGCGACTGAATTTTCGGACTACGACCATTCAGGTGACACAGTCGATGCAGCCATGAACCTCGCTGCGAATTTGCCGCCCGGCGGAGGCTCGGCGCGTCCATTGGTTCCGTTCGCCGGATCGCGCAGCTCCGGACCACGAACCTGGACGCCGACGAGCGCACGGTCGAGACCCAGCGCGGGCGGCACGAGCAGCGGCGGCGGCAATTTGAATCTCGGCAATATCGGTGGCGGTGGTGGCGGCGGCGGAAACGACTTGGCGATCTTCGCTATCGTTTTGGTCGCCGTAGCCGTGATGGCCGCCGCGGGACTAGCGGTGACCGAGGGGCTCCGCTACGACGGATTCGTTCAACTTCATCCCGAGCAGCCGGTTCACCTGAAAGAGCGCGGGGGCTACCAGCGGACCGTTCCCTTAACCAGCCTTACTGTCGCGGACGTCGCGGCCAGCAAGGAAGCCGTCGTGAACGATGACGAAGGCTACGGCTTCCGTTTTGCCAATCGCCGATTGCTGGACCGCGAAGGGTTCGCCTTCAAGGTGGACATGGGTTCGCTCAGCTCGCTGTGTAGCTGCTATTCCGCCGCGGGCTTCGCCTCGAACATTCAATTCGGCTATTTCCCGCATCACCGCGCCGGCCTGCTGGCGACCGTGACCCTTGGCGGAGGCACCAGCGCGCTCGACCACACGTTCCAGCGTCACTCGGCGAACATCGAGGCGCAGGTCTTTCCTTTGAGCTGGTGGCGTCTTCATTTGGGGGCATTTGGACACGGCGGCATGCAAGTCGCGCGGGACGAGCTCGGGACACGCACGGGTCCAGCGTGGGGCGGCGGCGGCATTCTCGAGATCGCGCTTACCACACGGCTCGCGCTGACTGGGCGGATGGATTACACCATCGCACGGACTGCCCCCGCGCCCGGCGACTGGGCCAGCACTTCGACGGTGACCGCGGGCATCGCCATCTATTGAGGACGCCTCGCCATTCCTGCTGCGTTCGCCCGCTTTCCCGTTGCGGTCAGCGCGCGAGATAGGCTCGTGCTGGCGGTGGGAGACGAGTCTTCTCCACTGCCCTCCTGCGCGAATAGATCGGCCGCGCGAACGCAGGCTGCGCGGGGTGCCGCCGTCCCCACATCGTGGGCTGGAAGATCGAGACGCCTTCGGGATTGGTGTTGCCGCTGGCGGCGATGCCGAGGCCGTCTCGAATGATGGCGGCGAGGTCGGTGACGATGTCGCCGAACAGGTTCTCGGTGACGATCACGTCGTAGTACTCGGGTTGCTTGACGAACCACATGGTGCAGGCGTCGACGTGGTTATAGTCCTGCTTGATCTCGGGATAGAATTTGTCGCCGAGCTTCTTGTGCACGCGGACCCACAAATCGCCAGCGTGGGTGAGCACGTTGCACTTGTGCACGAGGGTGAGCATCTTCTTCTTGCTGTTGCGTTTGCGGGTCAGCTCGTAGGCGTACTTCACACAGCG
>CAZTTW010001284.1:0-1578 GCA_964616265.1 uncultured Myxococcales bacterium
CCGGGGGCGAGCACCGTGCTCGGCTTGCACGGGTTCGTCTCATTGTCCTGGCTCGAGAAGCCGAACTCGGTCGGATTGTTACCATCCATGCTAAAGATCGGCGTGCCGGCAACCGGACCGATGTTGGTCACCGCGATTTCCTGGCTGCCGACGCCCGACAGAATCAAGCTACCAAAGTCGATCGTGCTTGGGCTGGCACTGAAATACGCCCCGGGCGGCACGGTGCCGGTCAGCGTAACGGCGTTCGTGCCTCCAATCTTGATGACCGCGGACTTGTTGCCTGGCGTGAGCGGCGCAAACTGGGCAAAGATCTGGCAGCTTGCGCCTGGCGCAAGCGACGTCGTCGGCGTGCAAGGCGGGTTCTGGTTGGACAGCGGCTTGATCGCAAACTCGTTGGCATTGGTGCCAGCCAAGCTGAGGCTGGGAATGCCTGCGGCCGTGCCGGAGTTCGTGATGGTGACCGGGACACTGCTCGTGCCGTTGAGGATCAGACTGCCGAAATCCACCGTGGCAGGCGAAGCGACGAACGCCGGACCGCAGGTGCCACTTCCGACGCAAACACCACTCTGGCAAGAATCGCCGGTGGTGCACGTATTACCGTCATTGCAGGACGTTCCGTTGGGCTTGACGGGATTCGAGCAAAGACCGGTGCTCGGCGAACAGGTACCGGCCGAGTGACACTGATCGGAAGCGGTACAGGTGACTGCCGCGCCTGGCTTGCAGGCACCAGACTGGCAGGTGTCGCCGACGGTGCAGGCGTTGTTGTCGCTACACGAGGTCCCGTTGGGTAGGCCGTTGCAGCCGTTCGCTCCCGCCGGGATGAATCGGAGATTGTCGATGAAATACGTGCCCGTCGTGGGAACCTGGACGTTGAGCGCGATGGTGATCACCAAATCCGAGTAACCACTTTGCAGCAAGGCCGTCACGTACGTGTTGTTGAGAGAAAACGTGACGGTGTTCCACGTATTGAGCGGCTTACCGGTCAGCTCGACTTGAGACAGGAACTGACTGTAGATTGAGCGCGAGGGACAATTGATGTAGGCCTGCACGGTCCCATACCAATAGGGATTCGCTTGAGCGGTAGGCAGCATCACGTCCACCGCGAGAGTCGGACTGACCGTGGACAAAGTCGACAATGGAATACTGGCGATGGGGGTGTAGCCGTTCGTGCTCGAAGGACGCACCGACAACGAATTCGATCCCTGCGAGTGAGTCGTTGATTGAGCGAGAACCGCACCCGACGTCGTCGTCGACCAGGTTCCCGAGGCTTCAAAGCCGAACACGACGTCCTGACTGACTGTCGCTTGCGAAGCGAAGATCGCCGGCTGGATGGCGTGCGATTGTTGCTCCGTCACCGGGCCACCTTCACAGCCCGCGCTCATGGAACCAGCGGCGGTCAGGAACAGCAACGCCACCCGTGATGTTCGATGCAGGCGCCTGGCGTTG
This sequence comes from uncultured Myxococcales bacterium, assembly GCA_964616265.1. Taxonomy (GTDB): domain Bacteria; phylum Myxococcota_A; class Polyangia; order Fen-1088; family Fen-1088; genus Fen-1118. The sequence continues at coordinate 1,447 of CAZTTW010001284.1, forward strand.
GCCGCGTTACCCGTTTGCCGCGCTTGGCGCCTAATCCGTCTTACAACCAAGGTACTCGGGACATTCGTAGAGCCCATCTGTTCCTCCTCGTCGAGATCGGTTTTCATGGCGGTCACCGCGCACAACGCGCGA
>CAZTTW010001285.1:0-1578 GCA_964616265.1 uncultured Myxococcales bacterium
GTGACGCGGTACCTAGACTGGAGAGTCCTGGGACGAAGTGCGCATACGCGACAACAGCGAAGACATAGACACAATACCGTAGCAACTTGGCGACAAATTTGACCGCCATCCGGTCGAAGTGTTCGTGTTTGTCACGAGCCAACGCGCGCGTAACCATGAGTCGCAACAATTTGCCCAAGAGCCAGGCGACGACTGCAAAGATGACGGCATAGAGGATTGCCCCCTCTATGGTTGAAGGACTGAGAAACCCATGACTTCTGATTTGGTCGAAGACTTTCATGTAACGTGCCGGGAACGTCAGAGGCTATTCTGCTAGCAGGGAGACACACTGGACCGAAGCTGAGCGCAGCAGTTCCCCTATTCTGGTCCATCAAAGCAGGTTTTGAGCCACCGAATAGATCCAACGAGATGAACCGGTTGCGGTGTGGTTGGGCGCCTAAAGACGACCGTATTCAATCAAGGTGATGTTCGGTCGCATTCGGTTTCGAGAGATCTACCGGAGCCAAGCTGCGCCGAAGTTGAAGCTCTAGTCTTGCGCGTCCCGAGTCCATCATCATATTGACGGCTCGACCGAATCATCATGACCGTTCCGAAATCCCGCGGGGCTCAAGCTGAGTAACCCTTGCGCGGCAGGCTCTGGGCGACGCCCTATCCTGGACATTCTTTGGCCTCCTCTTTGCTTTCTCGAGTTGCTTTCGGTTGGACGAACCAGCTCCGGGCTTCTGCCAATAAGGATGGGCTTATGATTCGGCTGGCCGTCGCATGCTCTGAAACCAGGAAATTTCTCATGGAGACCGACGATGAAAGCGATTGTTCTGAACGAGTACGGTGACTACAGCCACCTCAAATTCGCCGAAATTCCAGAGCCGAAACCTGTAGCCGCCGAAATCAAGGTGAGGGTGGCCGCAGCGGGCCTCAACCCGATAGACTGGAAGCTTCGCAGTGGTGACTACAAAGCACTCATGCCCATTGAATTTCCCTTCGTCCCTGGTGTCGACGTGTCCGGGCAGGTTGTGGAATTGGGACCAGGAGTCACACAATTCAAAATCGGTGACCGTGTACTCGGTTTCGTCAAGCGCGGCTATGCAGAGTTCGTCACTGCTCCGGCAGAGGCTTGGGCCAGGATCCCCACAGGCATGAGCCTAGAAGACGCGGCGGTCATTCCGCTGGCAGCGCTAACCGGAGCACAGTTGGTCGAAGAAGCCGCTAATGTTCAAAAGGACCAAACGGTATTGGTGACAGGAGCAGTCGGCGCTGTGGGTCGAGCCGCCGTGTACGCTGCCAAATCCCGGGGCGCCCGAGTCATCGCCGGGGTTCGGCAGGGGCAGCGCGCTGAAGCGGAGTCGTTGGGGGCGTTGACCGTGGTCGCGCTCGATGTCGATGCCGAGCTTGCCCGTCTCCCGATGCTCGATGCGGTAGCCGACACCGTGGGAGGTTCCACCTTGGTCAAGGTGCTCGGTAAAGTCAGGAATGGCGGCGTCATAGCCAGCACCGTCGGTCCACCGGCCGGAGACAAGGAGCGGGGCGTGGTCGGCAAGGGCATGTACACGCATGTCGACTCCAAACGCCTCGAGGGTC
>CAZTTW010001286.1:0-1569 GCA_964616265.1 uncultured Myxococcales bacterium
CATCGCGAACGGCAACGACGCCGGCAGCCTGCAGATCCCGGGCACGGCGCAGGGCCCGTTCCGCCAGCGCGAAATCTGCCTCCGCACGGGCGCTGTCCGCCTGGGCGGCACCAATGTCCGGCGAGGCGAGGCTGAGGAGCGCTGCGCCCGCCGCCATTTGCGTGAGCTGCCAAGCGAGACAGGCGAGGCTTTCGTCCACCTCGCCCGCACGAAAGAGCTCGACCAACTCGCCGGGCAACGCGCCCTTGGCTGTCACGGCCTGCCGTGCAGTCCCGGTCGGTAGGAGCAGGGGAAGGTCTCGCCGGCTCATCGCACGCCCTCCCAGAAGGAAGGGCTGAGCAGAGCGCGCTCCCAGTCGAGGATCTCCGGCCAAGCCGGCTTGAAGAAGTGCATGCCTTGTCCGGGTCTTCCTTCTTTCGTGTCGGGCAGGCCGCGCAGAAAGCAGAAGAGCATGCCGCCGAAGCGGCTCGCGTAACCTTCGGCCTCGGTGATGCGGGCCACGCGTAAAGTCGCCAGGATGTAAAGGCGGGCTTGCACCTCGTAGTGCTCGCGGCAGTGCTCGGCCAGCGCGCTCGGGGTGAAGTCGACAAGGTCGTCGCTTTTCCAGTCGCAGACCACCACACGGCCTTCGTGCTCGAAAAGAAGGTCGATGAAGCCGCGCACCGTGCCCCGCTCGATGGTCCAGCGAGCGGGCGTCGCGAAGGGCTGCGAAAGCAAGGGATGCGCAGCTTCGGGAATCGGGAAGAGAAATTCCATTTCCCGCAGGACGACGTTGGCGGAGGCGAGGTTCGGAATAGTAATATTACCGAGTGCGACCGGCGCCGTGTAGGCCCGATGGATCAGGCGGGCGGCGGGTTCGACGTCGCTTTCGGGCCGGGCGTGGCGCCGGCGGATCTTGTCCAGCCAGCGCTCGACCGATGGCCGGGCCAACCAGGACCCAAACTCTGGCGATAGCTCGTCGAGCGCCGCCGTGGCGAGCAGGTCGTGCAGAAAAATCCCGGTCTCTGCTCCGCCGGGCAACATCGCTTCGACCGCAGTCGGCGCGACCACGCGGTCGGTGTTGTCGAGACCAACATCGAGTGGCTCGTCGAGTGTGTCGTCGGGCCCTTCGTCGGGCCCTTCGTCGGGCCCTTCGTCGGGCCGGGCGTGGGGAACCATTGCGCCGCGCGCGCGTTTGATGGCCGAGTACGACGTCACCACGAAGCCGCTGCGGGCAGCGCGGATCGCCGCGATGTCCTCGGGCTCGTTTGTAGCAGGAAGCTCGGGCGGGGCGCCTCCGGCTCTTGCCGACGTTGTCGTCATGTCTTTCGACGACAACGCCGCAACGTCGTGTCTCGCAAAAAGCTCGCACGCGGCTTCGTCGCCACGAAGGGCATCGAGGCGACGGTTCGCTTGCCGATAGGGACCCCGCACCGGAACCGCTACCGGGTAGTGTGGCAGTACCATGCGAAAGCGCGCGCGCGTGAGCGCAACGTAAAGCAGGCGAGCCTGCTCGTCCGCCAGCTCTTGTTCGACGAGGTGTCGACGGCTCTCGTCGAGACGCCCCACGCGAAAGGTGCGCTGGCCGTC
>CAZTTW010001287.1:0-1565 GCA_964616265.1 uncultured Myxococcales bacterium
GATCGCTTACGGTGATGATGTCATCCATGGAAAAGCTCTCCTAGTCTCGTTGTCGCAGCACCGCTTGGCAACTCGCCGAGCTTGGGCGGTTTTGTTCCGCCCTGGTGGTGCCATCTCAAGTTGTCGTTGGGCTCGTGGCTACTGCCGCCGAACCGCCTCGGCTCGACGGTCGGAATCTAGCAGTGTCGACACGACGCAGCCAGCGAATTTTGTGGCCGGGCGATTGGCCTCGCACCACATCAAAGGGCGAACCCATTTCGTCTTTAGCTTCTCTTCTTCACCTTCCGGCCCCCGCTCTTGCCGTCGCCCTTGATGGGAACGTCCGCTCCGTAGCAGGTAACCGGAACTTTATCCGCGTGGTATTCCCAGTGCCAAGTCTCGCTCCGCAGTTGGTAGAACTTATGCTTCCCAGCGTTGTCAACCAGCCACTTGTAGAGCCACGTCGTCTGCCAACCGATCTGATGCTCGTAGCTGCTAATCACCTCCCACACCCGACCATTTTCTCTCGTTGTGAGATCGGCCGCGATGCCGTGGGTGTGACCGCTGTAGCCTGCGGGCGCCTTCAAGCCATTCATGTGTTTGAATATAATGTCCAATGACTTAGGACCATATCCAAACGCCTCTCCTGTCGCGAGCCGCTTCGCCCGGGTTGCCTCTAGGTAGAGCTTGCCCATTGCGCGATACCACGCCCTGTTGTCCCGGGCAGCCGAGCGATAAGCGGAGGCGACTCCGATTGAATCGTTCTTCGCCGCGCCTTTGCGCTCCTTGAAGGCCTTTAAGATCTCATCCCACATCCTGTTGAACAAGGGGGCAACGTCCTTGTGCATTTCCTCACCGTCGGCTATGCCCCTCCGCTCACCCTTGGGTAGTTCCAAAATCTGCTTGGAACCGGCGCTCGTGCGGGCGTCGATTTGCGCAGCCAGCAGTGCCCGGAAGAAGGCTTCACGAGCAACATCTTCGTTCCATGGATTGTGCCCGATCGGCCCAGGGGTCAGTAGCTGTCTCAAGGTGTCGGTGTGCTCGCGAAGAGACAGAGGCGCGCCCGGGGGCGAAAGACCGAGAAGTCCGGGTGTCTGAAAATGCGCGCCAGGAGGGTGAAGTTTCCAGTCCATGTTAATCTCCGTACCTAGAGAGTTCACGACCGAATCGGTCGAGGCTATTGCTACGACTCGGCAGTATAGCAAAGCTTCTAGCGCGCATGGCGCTTGCCTCGACCGGAGACCGGTCCTAGGGTCAGGCAGATGGATGCAGCTTTCTCCGCGTCCGTCAGATTATCGAGTCCCCAGGCTCCACAGATGACCCCGAGCGCACGACAACTAATCCTGGCAGAGTATTTCGAGGGTCCGTCGATATTGTCTTGGTCGACGATCGCAAATCCGTCGACAGTCTTCTGCACGTGGATGAACTTCACGGCCGGGTCGGTACGCAGCAGCATGTCCTTCTGTTCCTTCACGGTGAGGAAGCCTCCTTCTGGCTCCCGGACGACGACGCGCCAATCAGGCCCCTCGAGATTCGCCTCTGGATTTTACTCAACTCCACCCTGCATCCTGAGGTTGAAGTCGGGC
>CAZTTW010001288.1:0-1560 GCA_964616265.1 uncultured Myxococcales bacterium
GGGACGCCAGATGCACAAAGGGGATCGACAGCGACGGCGGTTTATGATCTTTTAAGGGCGTGACGAAACCGTACCGGCCGTACACCCCGAAACAGGCGTTCTTGTTTCCGCCATCGCCGACGGAATGGCTGCCCGATGACCACTTGGCGCATTTTGTGATGGACGTGGTGGGACAGCTGGACTTGTCGGCTATCCACCGCCGTTGCCAGAAGACCGACCCGCGAGGCACGCAGCCGTATCACCCGCTGATGATGACGAGCTTGTTGGTCTACGGCTACTGCGTGGGCGTGGCCTCGTCGCGCAAAATCGAGAAGAGCACGTACGAGAGCGTTGCGTTTAGGGTCATTGCTGGCGACGAGCACCCGGACCACACACGTATCAGCGAATTCCGGCGAGTCCATCTCAATGACCTGGCCGACCTGTTTTTTCAGGTACTGGCACTGGCGAAGAAGGCCCACATGGTGAAGCTGGGCAACGTGGCGCTGGACGGGACCAAGGTGAAGGCGAATGCGTCGAAGCACAAGGCGATGAGCTATGACCGCATGGAGAAAGATGCCGCACGGTTGCGACAGAAGGTGAAGGAGTTGCTGGCCACCGCTGAAGCAGCGGATGCACGCGAAGACGCGAAGTATGGCAAGGGCCGCAAAGGCGACGAGTTGCCCGAGGATCTTCGTCGTGCCGAGACTCGCCTGGCACGCATCAAGCAGCTCAAGGCGGAACTCGAAGCCGAAGCTCGCCAGCAGGACGAAGAGCGAGCCAAGCACGACGACGACCTGCCACCGCCACCGTCGGAAACGCCACTGCCAAGCCACAAGATCCCGCGAACGAAGGACGGCGGTATCGACCCGAAGGCGCAGCGGAATTTCACCGACCCAGAGAGTCGGATCATGAAGTCATCAGAAGGCTACATGCAGGCATACAACTGCCAAGCCGTGGTCGACGAGGAACACCAGATCATCGTGGCGCAGGCCGTGACTAACCAGGCGCCGGACGCTGAACACCTGATGCCGATGCTCGCACAGACCGTCGCCAACTGTGGCGCGATACCAGACAATTTTCTGGCGGATGCAGGCTACTTTTCCGAAGGCAACGTGTGCGAGGTGATGAAGTGGGGAGCTGACCCTTTCATTCCACCACGCCGCCAGAAACACTCCGAAGAGCCCCAACCGGTGCTCGGACGACCGCCAGACGACCTGAGCATCAAGGAGCGCATGCTACGCAAGCTGGCCACAAAGGTCGGCCGCGCGATCTATGCTCTACGAAAGAAGATCGTCGAGCCGGTCTTTGGCCAAATCAAGGAAGCCAGAGGCATGCGACGATTTCTTCTGCGTGGGATCGTAAACGTGCGCGGCGAGTGGTCACTTATGACCCTGAGCCACAACCTGCTCAAGATCTACCGGGCACAAATGCGCTCGGCCTGATCTGGGCACATCCCTGCCGATCCGCAGGCGGCAGTCCAAGTCGATGCTACGACCTTGCTACTGTCCCCGCCGCCTGAGCCAAGTCCGCCGAGGAGCGGCGGGGAGGGCTTTAGACCGTCTATGTGCAACACGCTCCTAG
>CAZTTW010001289.1:0-1553 GCA_964616265.1 uncultured Myxococcales bacterium
CTAGTAGTCCGTCCCATAAGTTGCGCGGAAAACTTGGCGCAGGGGGCGGATATCTGAGACAAGGAGGGAGTGCGGCCGGCCGCTGCGGTTCATCTGAACTTGGCCGAGCGCGAGGCGCTCAAGGCGCTGTTGCGTGCCCAGAGCTGCACGCTCGCAGAGCAGCGTCGCGGACGGATTGCGTTGCTTGCAGACGAGCAACGGTCCACGACCGAGATTGCGCGAGAATTGAGTATCGATGCCGATACGGTGTCTCGCTGGCGTGGGCGCTTTGCGGTGCGTGGCATCGGCCAAGACGTCCGGGCTGCGTTGACCGATGCCCCGAGGTCGGGCCGGCCTCGTAGTATCGATGCCGTGTGCCGCGCTCAGATCGTAGCGACAGCGTGCGATCCACTGCCTGACGGGCAAGGATTGAACGGCTGGACCCTGGACTTGTTACTCGAAGACCTGTCGCTGCGCGCGGTCGTTCCTCCCAGCCGCAGCAGTGTTCATCGTATCTTGTGTGATAGCGATGTGCAGCCGCAACGATTCCAACTCTGGCTGCACAGTCCGGACCCTCTTTTTCGCGAGAAAGTCGCCGAGATCTGCGCGCTGTATTTGCAGCCGCCACTGGGCGGCGTCGTGGTGAGCTTCGACGAAAAGACGGGCATCCAGGCGGTTGAGCGCAAGCATCCTGATCGACATGCCCAGCCTGGGCGCCTGGCCCGCCAAGAGTTCGAGTACATCCGGCACGGCACGCAGTCGCTGCTGGCGACGATCAACGTGCACACCGGCGAGGTCGTCGCCGCCTGCAGTGCCACGCGCAAGGCGGAGGACATGGAGCGGCACATGGAGGCGGTGGCAGCGCGCTGGCCCACAGTCGACATCCACGTCGTGCTCGACAATCTCAACATTCACAAAGGCGAACGCTGGCAGCAGTTCAACCAGCGTCACGGCGATCGCTTTCACTTCCACTACACCCCGTTGCACGCCTCGTGGGTCAACCAGATCGAGCTGTTCTTCGGGGTGCTTTCTCGTCGCTGTTTGCGGCGTAAGAGTTTTCGCTCGACCGAGGAGCTTGCTGCACACATCATGGCGTTCGTCACACGCTGGAACGAACGTGACAAGGCGCCGTTTCGCTGGACCTTCAGCGGATTTGCGGCGCAGGCCACGCCGAGCCAGGAGGCGAAAGCAGCATGAGCAAGTCACCAGCCAAGCACGCAGAGCGCCCCTCACGGTCCGCACGCGATACGCAACACCCGCTCGTGCCGATCGTACGCGACACGCTCGCCGGCTTGGGCGACTTTGAACACCTCACCGTCTACCGCCAAGGCGACCACTTGTTCATCGCCCACGGAGGGCCGTCCGACCCGGGAAACGATGTCGACCCCGTGCTGCGCATCTCGCACGCCGGTCATTGGCGCTTCGGATTGTCACTGAAACGGCCAAACGGCCGCTGGCAGCCCGTGCCGATCTCAGGCGCCTTGGTCAACGTCATCGCTGAAGCCGTACGAACGTTCGGCCCGTGGCTCGCCCCACGAGAGGTTATCCGCAGCACTTGCGGGACGGACTACTAG
>CAZTTW010001290.1:0-1552 GCA_964616265.1 uncultured Myxococcales bacterium
TTCGACGAAGGCATCTCTTTGTCGCCGAGGTCGCGCAACGTCCGCTCGATCTCGTCGATGACTTGGTCGATGCGCGCTGCGGAGACGGGACGTTTGTCGCAGGCCTTGTGCAGGCCCGCGAGAATCTTTGCCCGATCGTACGGTTCGCGCCGCGAGTCTTTCTTTACCACCATGGGCATGGCTTCTTCCACTCGCTCGTACGTCGTGAAGCGACGGCCGCAGCCAGCGCATTCGCGGCGGCGGCGGATCGATTGCTCGTCCTCGGATGGCCGTGTGTCCACGACTTTGTCTTCGGTGGCTGAGCAGAACGGGCAGCGCATGGTTGCTTCTCGGGGTCCTTTTATCATCAAGCCGGTCGACTGCGCGACGCTTGCTTGGGTTGCCTTCTATGTCATGTCGAATTTCGCAGAAGCTATTGCCGCTGACTTTTTCGTTTTCGAACTTACATATCACTTTCCGACTGATTCGCGCTCCGTCGCGAAAACAAAGGACGCTCGCATCCATGCTTCGCGTTGCCGATACAGGTGTACATTTTCATACACGCAAATGACCCCGCGCTCTGTGCTTGACAGTCATCCGAAGAGACGTACTCTGGCGTCCGGGGGAAATCTCAGACAATTCTGTTGAGGTCACCGAAATAAAGATAGCTAGCTGATCGTAGGAGGTAGTGCATGGCAACTGGCAAGGTGAAATGGTTCAGTGACGCCAAGGGGTATGGTTTCATTGCTCGGGATGGAGAAGACGATGTCTTCGTCCATTACTCGGCAATCGAAGCCGACGGGTACCGGTCTTTGAGCCAGGGGCAGACTGTCGAATTCGAAATTACAAAGGGTCCGAAGGGTCTGCAAGCCACCGCCGTGAAGAGACAAGAGGGAGCCGAAAGCTAACTGCTCTTCACGTGGTAGAGCGGCCGGTGCCTGCAAAGGTGACCGGCCGTTTTGCTTTTGGAGGCCAATGGTTCTTGCGCACGCTCAGGCATGTTCCGATTGCCATGACATTTGGATGTCGGCACCCAGCTCTGTCAGTACTTTGTCGCGGAACTGATTCTTGAGCTTTTCAGCAATCTGTCCCATGCGCTGCTTCGAGACGCCGTAACGTTCGCCAAGCATCGCGAGCGCAACCGGCTCATTCGCCGACGGCGCCAGATGCTCGCGCCAGACCGCGCGCTCGCGGTCGTCAGTCAGATGACTGTCGAAGTCGCTCATCAGTCGGCGAACGGCCGACGCCAGCTCACTGCGAGCGGCGGTTTCCTCTGGCGACGCCTCGGGGCGCGAAATGCGTTCCGCTAGCGAAACGCCTTCGTCGTCGGGGCGCGGTTCCAGAGAGACTTCGCGGGAGGCGAGGTGGCCGGACACCTCGATAAGGTCGGCTTCGTCGACATCCAGCTTGGCGGCCAGCAGCTTCGGCGTAGGATCAAAGCCCTGCGAGAGCAGCTTCTGTCGCTCCCGTTCCAGGCGGAAGAACAGCTTGCGTCCGGCGCGCGTATTGCCGACGTGAATGAGGCGCGCATTGGTCATCAGGAAACGCAGGACGTAGGCGCGAATCCAGTAGG
>CAZTTW010001291.1:0-1552 GCA_964616265.1 uncultured Myxococcales bacterium
CATCGGTTGCGAACAGATCGGCGAGCTTCGGATCGTCCATCGCGTGGCCGCCGTCAGGTCAGCGCGGCACGGCCCAGCCGTGGTCGTCCTCACAGTCCGAAGTTGGGCGTCTATCCGTCTGCCTGGTCGTACGTTCAGGTAGGCCGATTGTCGAAGGAGGCGACCGGCCTAGTCCTCAGGCATCTGAAGGGCATTGGCACACGACGTCGGCCCAGCCGGCAAGCAAGCACAGCGGAACTATGGCGAACCCTCCCACGCGAAATATTTCAACCCCGAGAAACATCCTCTCAATCGCCACCCTGGCTCTATCGGTCGGAGCGGCTATCTGGATGGCCAGACCCGCACCTCAAGCGCCCATACCTGTGCCTGCCCCCTGCCAAGTTGAACCAATGAGCGGCTACCATTCCGAAGTAGAACTAGAGGAAGGCCGCAAATTAGGAAGACTGGTGTCGATAGTTGGGCCGTCTGAGGGCTCGGATAAGGCGTCTGCACAGATCACTTCCGCGTTTCAAAGGATTGAAGACAAGCACCAGGCTTGCGTCATGCTGTTCAAGACGATGCTTTGCGCCAGCGAGCATCCAGACAGTTCCTTGGCCAATATTCTCTCGGCCAAGGTTCAGGTTCTCTGTGGCGACAGGCCCGATGCATTAGTTGAGGCGCACAATATGAAGACAACGCCGCGACCTGTTCAAGATCCACGGACGAATCCGGCGCAAAGGGTTGAACGGACGACTCCGCCTCAGCCGTCTAGTCGCAAACGATCCTCCATTACTGCGGAACCACGCCGGGTGGTAGAGCCTCTGGCGGCTTCTCCCCATCCAATCGGGAACACCGCAACACCGGTTGCGATCTCGACGCCCGTAGAGCCGCCTCCAGGCGCAATTGAGCCGTCTTCACCACGACGACCTGTAAGTGGCTATTACCGTAGGGGGAACTATGCTTCTTTCGAGCGCCTATTGCAGCAGGCGCGCGACGTGAAATTTGCCAACCTCGAGTCAAATTGCTTCGATTTTAGGTCCCACACAAAAAACTGTGGGGGTTCCATTGACCCGCCAAAACCCGGCTACCCCTTTTGGCACTACTTCTTTCTGCTTGATTCAACAGACCTACAATCTGCCAGAGAAATGTATGATGAGCTAAGGGAACTCCTTCTTCAGGCGGCACATGCTGGCGGCTACAGCGAAGAGCAGGAAGAAATCGATGGCATGAACAGAACGACCGGGGTGGCTGTGTCAAACGCGGAAGTTACTGTGACCATGAAACGAGAAAGACCATATGGGAATCCTGATACGGACAGGTACACTATTGCAATCGGCGCAACGCACGATGTTCCGCCGGTTGGGCCGTAAGTTGATGCGACAGTTTTGAGAATCTAATCAACAGAGTCAACTTGGGCGGTGCGTCGGCCGCCTGTGGGTTGGAATTCTCTTCGTGGAGTGTGTGCAATAGTAGTAGTACGTTAGCCGCGACCGTGCATGACAGAAGGCTGTTCCTAACGGATTGGGGTTGACCCGGTTTGGTGGACACCCGCCCTCAGACGAAAGGGCGTAGA
>CAZTTW010001292.1:0-1550 GCA_964616265.1 uncultured Myxococcales bacterium
CGTGCGCGTCGGGCAACCAGGTGTGGAACGGGAACATCGGGATCTTGATGGCGAAGCCGATGAAGAGCGCGATGAAGGCAATCTTGGTGAAGGCGAAGCCCCAGATGGCGGGCGAGCGCGCGAACACGCCCTGCGCGCCTTGCTTGGCGAGCTCGAGCAGGTTGAACGTGTGGCCCGACGACATCGTCCCGTCGGCGAGCGGCGCTGCGTGGCTGTTGTAGTAGATGCCGATGATGGCGAGCAACATCAGCACCGAGCCGATGAGCGTGTAGAGGAAGAACTTGATAGCGGCGTATTCCTTGCGCGGGCCACCCCAGATGCCGATGAGGAAGTACATCGGCAGGAGCATCACCTCCCAGAACACGTAGAACAGGAACATGTCGAGAGCGACGAAGGTACCCATCATGCCGGTCTGCAAAAGCAACAGCATGCACATGTAGCCGGGGACCATGCGAACGCTGAAGTGCTTGGGATGGTGACCGTCGTCGTGACCGTGCTCGGTCATCCCCGCCATCTCGCTGTACTTGGCGCCGCTCCACCAGGGCATCGAAGCGATGAAGGCGACGAACGAGATGAGGCCAGTGAGCAGCACCATCGAGATGGACAGCCCGTCGACGCCCATCAGGTATTCGATGTTGAAGCTCTTGATCCACGTGAAGTGATGAACCATCTGCACGCCGGCCTTGGATGGATCGAACCAGTTCCACGCCAGGATCGAACAGACGAACGACAGACCGCTCGCCGTCAGGCCCACGATGCGCGAGAGCTGATCCAGCGTGTGGCGCGACAGCCCGAGGAAAAAGCGGGCCGCCGTGAGAACGAGAATCACGCCAAGCCCGAGGAGCGGGAAGAACGTGGCCCAGGAAAGAACGTTTTGTTGACTGATCATGAGCGTATTACCCCGGTCGTCATCACTTGATGAGGAAGTTGAAGAGCACGAGAGCGATGGCGCCCACGAGTGCTCCGTAAAGGTAGGTTTGAATGCGGCCGGTCTGCACCCGGCGCAAAATGCGGCCGGCGGACAGGGTCGAGCCCGCGACGAAATTCACGGCTCCGTCGACCAGGTAGCGGTCGATGGCGCCGTCGATGTTGGCGACGACGCGGGTGATGGCGCCGGCCAAGTTCACCATGCCGTCGATGATGTTCTTGTCGAACCAAGACAGCACGCGGGCCAGCGAGATCGAGCCGCGCACGACGGTGGCTTGGTAGATCTCGTCCACGAAGTACTTGTTGTAGACGACGTTCCACGCACCCTTCCAGCGCGCGAGAAGCTGCGCGGGAACTTGGCTCTGGTTGTCCTTGTATAGCGCGCGGGCAAAGAACCAGCCGACGACGCCGGCAGAAACGCCGATGGCCTGGAACAAGAATTCCGTGCTGTGCGCGTATTCGGCAAACCGCACGACGGCGGGCAGCGCAGGCTCCAGCCACTGTTCGAGGAGCGGCGCCGACCCGGTCCACGCCATGGGGATACCGATGATGGAGGCCAACACCGCGCCGACGGCCAACGTGGCCAGCACCAGGGTAATCGACAGGGGCGACTCGTGCGGCGT
>CAZTTW010001293.1:0-1548 GCA_964616265.1 uncultured Myxococcales bacterium
TAGGAGCTGGCCATGACTCGGGGACATTTTGCTGAACTATCGCAACAGAACCGGGCGAGCGAAGCGAGCGGGGGGCAGGGTGGCCGGGGGACCCGAAGGCCGAGCGCCGCTTTCCCGAATGTCGCCTCTTGAGCATGGAGAACTAGGGACCGCCGGACAGCCGCCCTACTCCACCGACGTGCACCAACTGCGGTATTTCGCGACGCGACCGCGGACGACGTCGAAGAAGAGCGTGCGCAGTTTCTCGGTCACCGGGCCGAGCTGACCGCTGCCCACCGGACGGTGATCGATGCGTGAAACTGCGGTGATCTGTGCGGCCGTGCCGGTCAGGAACACCTCGTCGGCCATGAAGAGCTCGCCGCGCTCCACGGGGCGCTCCTCGACCGGCATGCCCAGCTCGTCCCGCAACAAGGTGATGAGCGAGCGGCGGGTGATGCCTTCGAGGACGCTCTGGTTGAGCGACGGGGTCACGGCCACGCCGCGGCGGATGAGAAAGATGTTCTCGCCCGATCCCTCGCTGACGAAGCCATCGCGATTGAGCAGCAGCGCCTCGTCGAAACCTGCCAGCTCGGCGTCGCTCTTGGCAAACGCGCTGTTGGCGTAGCTGCCGGTGATCTTGCCACGCGCCGGGATCACGTTGTCGTCGGGACGCCGCCACGAGGAAACCGTGCAGTGCGCGCCATCCGCCTTGTCGATGTAACGGCCGAAGGGCACCGCGACGATGCTGAGGCTGGGCGTTAGCCCGTGCAAGCGCACCCCGATGGTTTCATCGCCGTAGAAGGCCAGCGGGCGGATGTAACAGTCCTCCTTCAGCCCTTCGGCGCGTAACAGGTCCAGCACCGCACGCGCGGTCGCGTCTTCGGAAAGGGCCAGCTTCATGCGCATCAGACGGGACGACTCGTGCAAGCGGCGCACGTGATCGGTCAGGCGAAAAACCAGCACCCTGCCTTCCTCCGCGTTCCAGTAGCCGCGAATGCCCGCGAAGACGCCGGTGCCGTAGTTGAGGGCGTGGGTCAGTAGGCCGACGTGCGCCTCGGCGTAGGGAACGATGCGATCTTTGAAAAAGGCCATACGGGGAAGCTTGGTTGCCACGGCGAACCTCCTTGAATCCACTTCTAAGTCCACTTTCAATCCACTCGGCGAACGCGTTGAAAGTGCCCTGTGGATGCGCGATATTCAAGAACCACTTGGCGACAAGTGGACTTGAAGCGCGACCATCCATGACGAACGACGACGATCTGGCCAAGAGCTTGGGCGATTTCCCGAAGGGCAACGGGCCCCTTTACCAGCGGCTCGTGCAGGCCATTACGCTGGCGGTCGAGCGCAGCGATCTGTTGCCCGGCACGCGCCTGCCCGCCGAACGCGCGCTCGCCGAAGCCTTGAAGCTGAGCCGCACCACCGTCGTGCAAGCGTACGCGCAGCTGCGCGAAAGCGGCATCATCGAAAGCCGCCACGGCAGCGGCACGTGGATCCGTCGCGCCGGCAAGACCAGCTGGCCGAGCCCGCAAGAGCACGAAGTCTCGTCAGCGTTTCGGCGCAACGTCGTGT
>CAZTTW010001294.1:0-1548 GCA_964616265.1 uncultured Myxococcales bacterium
AGCCCCATGGCCGAAACTTCGAGACCGCTCTTACCCAGTTTTCGCTTTTGCATTGTTCCTTCTCCCTTTCCTTGTCTGAATCATCAAGTTAGCGCTCGTCGTCGCCGAACGGTAACCCGCCAGTGGACAGTTCTTGCCTAATCCTGCAGGCTTTGGGCCGGAGGAGCGGATGCGACTATTCACCCTGGTGGACTTACTCGAACGGCAGACTCGAATCGATGGAAGCCATCCGACGGCCATACGCGGGCTGACGCTGTACCGGCACGCGAAGCCGTCGCCGCCGACCAACGTCCTTTATGAACCGGCCCTGTGCGTGATCGCGCAAGGGAGCAAGCGAGTTCTGTTCGGCGACCGAGAGTATTGCTACGACGCCGCAAGGTACTTGCTCATCACCGCGGACGTTCCGGCGACGACACGCATCGTTACGGCCACGGCACGGGCACCCTATTTGTCGCTCAGGCTCGTCCTGGATCCTCGGGAGGTTGGCGAGGTGGTGGCCCAGCTTGGACCTCGGCAAGCGATCCCGGCCACGGGAGCGCTTGCCGTGAGCGCGCTCGATCCAGCGCTGCTCGACTCGGTCATACGACTGGTCGAGTTGCTGGACAGCCCGCAGGACGCCGGGGTTCTTGCCCCGCTCGTGCGCCGGGAAATCACCTACCGCTTGCTGGTCGGTCCGGAAGGCCAGAGGCTCAGGCAGATCATCTCCGGCAATGACCAGGGCCAGCGCATCACGCGCGCCTTGCGCTGGCTCAAGACGCACTATACGGAGCCGCTGCGGGTCGAATCGCTCGCGAAACAGGCCGGCATGAGCCCTTCAGCGCTCCATCGCCACTTCAAGTCAGTGACCGCACAGACCCCACTTCAGTATCAGAAGCATCTGCGCCTTCAGGAGGCGCGACGTCTCATGCTGGGCGAAGCATTCGACGCGGCCGAGGCCAGCTTCAAGGTGGGCTACGAGAGTCCGACACAGTTCAGCCGCGAGTATCGCCGGCTCTTCGGTGCACCTCCCCGTCGAGACATCGAAATGCTCCGCCGAGACCACGGTCCGGCGACCGTGGTCTCTTTGCAGCTCACCAGGAGCGAGATGGGGACTGTTTCAGGACGAGACCGTTCCCATTACCGTCGTTCGGGACTTGCCAATGGCGTCGCAGCTAGCCCGGCCGTCGTCCAAAACCGTCGGGCCGGGTGAAGCCGCCGTCGGGAAAAGTGAAGCCGCCATCGGGTATAGTGAAACCGCCGTCGGGTCGAGTGAAACCGTCGGGCCGGGTAAAGCCGTCCGGAAGGGTAAATCCGTCCGGGAGGTTGAAGCCGCCGTCGGGGCGAGTGAATCCGCCATCGATGCCGGTGCTGCCGCCCGCACCCGATGCGCCGCCTTCACTGCCGGAGCTACCGCCTGTCGCGATCATGCCGCCCGCGCCTTGCGTCGTCGAGGTGACACTCGAGCCGCCGCTGCCGGAGCTCCCGCCGCTGCCCACGCTCGAAGCGCCACCACTTCCACTCATCGAGCTGCTTCCGCCGCTTCCGCTCACGCTTCCACCGCTTCCGCTC
>CAZTTW010001295.1:0-1545 GCA_964616265.1 uncultured Myxococcales bacterium
CCGCCAGGTCGTCGACAATCGTCTTGAGCTCCTCCGGTGTCGCGAGAGGCGCAGCGGGCAGAGCTTCGCTGTCGAGCACGGTGCTTCCGCTGGCGCCGAGCAAATGGTTCAGCAGATGGCAAGCGGCGTGCGCTTCGGCGGGAGCCGACGGCCCCGCGAGGACGAGCGCCTTGTCGCCCGCCGCGCACAGATCGCTCACCAGCGCATCGAGCTTGGCGGCGATCGGCTTCGCTTCCGGCAGGCGCTCGAGCGCGTAGGCATCGAGCATTGTCGCGTCCAGCCCAGCCGGCAAAGCCGTACCCCTCTTCTGATGAACCGCGCGGGCAATGCCGAGCGCCAGGCGACCCAGGCTCGACGGCCGCACCGCCATGCGCACGTCTGCCTTGGTACCTGTCAGGCTCAGGCCACCTTCCAGGGCGTAAAGGCGATTCATCGCCTCGCCGGGCTCCTTCGGCTGGCGACTGGCCGCGAACTGCCTCGCTGCAGAGACCGTATCACCGTCGGTGCCAAGGAAATCCGCCGCGAAGGAAACGATCACCTTCGCCTTGTCGAAAGCGTAGCGCGGCCGTCGAATGTCGCCGTAGAGCTGGTGTTGCACCTGCCTGGCGGCGTGATCCGCCGCTGGCTCCCACTGCACGTGGCGAAGCCCCGGAACGGCTTGCTCAAGCCTGGTAAGCAGCGCTTTTCGCGTCGGCGAAAGCACCGTCGGGGTCATCAGCAACACCGGCTTGCCGCCCGCGTTCTTGAGTCCGCGCCCGAGCTCGGCCATCGCCTCTTTCCACGAGCAGGCCCGCCCGTTCAGCAGCGGGGCGCGCACGCGATCCGGATCGTAAAGGCCCAGCAAATCGGCCATCGCGTGGAAATGGGTCTTGCCCTGGTAGAGCGGATGCTCGTCGTTGCCCTCGACCAGAATCGGGCGTCCTTCGCGCGCCTTGACCAAAACCGGATAAGTCTGCTCCCCTTCTTGGAAGGTGCTGGCGTAGTAGTCGGCGACGCCGGGAACGATCTCTTCCTGCTTCTTGGTGTAGGGCACGACCGTCGAGCGGCTCTTCGCCATCTTGCAACCGGCGCCGGTGGCGACGGCAGCAGACGCGCCGAAAAGGGCCAGGAATCGGCGACGGGAAACGCCGTCGTCGGCCGTTGTGGTGCTCCCGACGACCGGAAGCTTGACGGGAGGTTTACCTTTATCCATGGCGTTTCACGGCTCCGGCTGCTGGCCGCACGGCGATTCGGCTCGCTCGCCCGATTCGGCTATTTTGCGTCGGCGCTTCTTCGATGGTGGGCGCCAGGGCTGCGTGTCTGGATAGCGGCGCGCTCTTTTCACGCTTGCCGAGCTTCCAGACGGCAACGCCGGCAAGTCCAGCGGCGATCGTTTCCAGCCAGCGTCGACGGCCATTCGAGCGGGAATTCTCTAGTTGATCGGTTTTCATCGGTGGCACGCAAAGCAGTCGGTTGGACCTTGAGTGACTTTCGCGGTCGGCGGCAACACGGCGTGGGCGTCCCGGTGGCACGACAAGCAGTTGCCCATGCGCATGAGCATTTCGC
>CAZTTW010001296.1:0-1545 GCA_964616265.1 uncultured Myxococcales bacterium
CCTTGCAGCTTGCAGGCCCAAACCAGCGGCATTCCGTCGGCCACCCGCACGTCGGCTGCATCGTAAAGCTCGCGCGCCTGGCGATCACGCACATACCGCTGCAAGAAATCCAGGTTCGCGGTAACCAGCCAGCCGCCTTGCCCGACCCGCAAGCAATCGAAGACGTGGTCAAGAAGACGGTGGCGATCGAGCGGCGTGAGTCGCAGGCCCATGAGCGAAATGGCCGGCGTGCTTTCGACGACAGCACCCGAGGGCGGAGGGGTTGAGGAGGCCTGCATGGGATCGCGGCCAACAGCCGCAGACCTCAACATAGCTCGAACACGCGCCTAGCCCAGGCCTTTGCGCCGGCGCCAGCGCGACAAGAGGAACACCCGAATGCAGTCCGTCACCTCGTCGCGAAAGCAGCAGGAGGCAATACCGAGGTTACCTCATCGCCGCAATAAACCACGAAATCGAGACTCCAACGCACTCAGACATCCTTCCGAAGACCGCGCACCTTTGATTCCAAAGGAGAATTCGCCGCTGAGCGAATTTTCCAGCCACGGCAGTGCTTTTTTCAATCCGCAAGCGGGCTCGTTTGCATCTACCTCATTGTCTTACTTGCATCTGCTTAATGGTATGGAGAAATACACTTGACCAATTCATCCCAGCGCCCTAGAAACGTTTGCACTAACGGCTTAATTAGGGTGGGGAACTAGTATGTCTTCAACAACGGGCGGTACGCTAAGAAGGCACGAGGCGTGGGTCAGTTCGTTACAGCGCCTCGCCGACGCAGTCATTATCATTCTCGCGCAAATCATTGCGCGCGCCTCTTACGGCGAGCCCTTCGGCGAGCAAATGATGACCGCCACGGTCCTGGGTCTTTTGTCCTATGGATTTGCCGCCGAAATTACCGGTCTGTACCGGCCGTATCGCATGGAAACCATTCGGCGCGAAATGCGCGACACGCTGGTGTCATGGTTGCCGGTACCGCTTACGTTGCTGGCCTTTTGGTTCTTCACCAAGACTTCAACCCACTATTCGCGCGTGGCCGCCACACTCTGGTTCGCGCTGACGCCGGCCATGCTTTGCACGTTGCGCCTCAGCGTGCGCACGGGCCTGCGCGTTCTCCGTGCCCAAGGCCACAACAAGCGACGGGTAGCCATTCTCGGCTGCACCAGTGACGCCGAACGGCTGGCGACATCCCTCGACGAGCTTCCGTGGCTCGGCCTCCATTTGTGCGGCGTCTACGACGACCGCTCGGAAAAGCGTCGTCACGTTTCGAAGCATCCCCGCTGCAAGGTGGTTGGCCGATCGGCAGATCTCGTGCGCGCCTGCCGACAAGGCGAAATTGACGTCGTCTATGTTGCGCTTCCACTTCGGGCCGAGCTCCGCACTGCTAGCCTGCTCGCCGCGCTCGCGGATACGACCGTCACCGTTTACATGGTGGCGGACTTTCTCTACTACAGTCTCATGCGCGCGCACTGGAGCCAGGTGGGCAGCATTCCTGTCGTGAGCGTGCACAACTCGCCCTTCGAAGGCGTGGTCGGCTGGGTGAAGCGCCTC
>CAZTTW010001297.1:0-1545 GCA_964616265.1 uncultured Myxococcales bacterium
GACAGGCACCTTGCACGCGCTCGGCATACTAACCATCGGAGCCTCGGAGTTCCCGATTGGAGTCGCAGTGAGACTTTGCAAGTGCCTAGACGGGTGATACGTGGCTGCGGTGATAGGCGAGCATGCGGATTCGTTGAGAACCGGATCGAGCAGCAGAAGTTCCCTGTACAAACGGTCAGCCACCTTGGGTAATACAGCTTCGATCCAGTCGCTATGCCTCACGGTCTTGCCATCCTATCTGTGATACCGACTGACTAGCGGAGAACGCTCGGCCTCTTGCCGTGAATCCAGTATGACGAGAGGCTGTGTCCGCCGTCAAAATCTACCTTCCACCCGCCGGCTCAGGAGGGAGCCGTCCGGCACCACAACTCGTCGGTCCATCGTCAGCACTGGAAGCCGTGGTCGCCAAAGGTACAACCTTCATCTCTTCGGCGAGCCTTGCGATCACCGACCGTTCCGCGGCGTCGAAGCCAAAGCCGCCAGCCATAAAGTCGTCGTACTGCGCACGTGTAATCGAGCGCATAAACAGTTCGAAGATTCTGGTTTCCTTCGGCAGAAAAGCTCCAGGTTCTAGCGGTTCACCCGTCTTCGACCGAGCAAGTAGCCAGGGAAGTAACTTCTCTTTGATCTGTACAAGGGCGATCCCTGCCGCCTCGTGGGTTAGCTTGGCCGCACTCTCCGGCTCCGATACGGGCATGGGTGACGACGCAGAACGAGGAATGCTAGGCGAGCGACCGCTTGTTTCCGGCGTCGGCGGCTTCGGGCCCTTGACACCGAGACCTGGAAATTGCGCCATTCCCGGAAAATTCGGAATGCGGAATGTCGCCGGTTCAAAGATGCTCTTCTGCGGGATGGTTGGGCCCTGCGCAGGATTCTTGATGCTCGTTCCAACAGGCGGTTTCTCCACGAATGTCGTGCCAGACTTGGGCTCGGATACGGACGTCGAAGGCGACCACGACGTTGGAACCCGCGGTGTCGTCGCAGAATTCGCGGTTGGCGCTTGTTGGCCGGCCGCCTCGCGCGCAGCAAAGAGATCGGTGACAATCTCGATAAAGCTTGCCAGCTGTGTCGGCGACAGTATTCGTCGAAGTTCCTGCCCCTGTTCAGCGGACATGCCTTCGAACAAGGTGGCAAGCATGTCCTCCCGCGGAGTTGTTGCCATCACGTCGTCCTTCTTTCTGAAGAGCCGATTTGCAATGATTGGCAGCAGCGGCGACAGTTGCTCCGTGACCAGCTTCATTGTCAGATTCCTTCGGTCGATCTGGTCGACTTCTTTGTAGAATTCAAGCTCGGCTTCTTTCTTCTTCGTGTCGGCGAGGACTTCGCGCTCGAACTTCTTCTCCGCGAGCTCGGCCATCAATTCGAAGTTTTTCGTTTGATTGAGCATCATCTTTTCGATCATCGAATCTTGCTGCCCCAGCCGCCGATTGAGCGCATCGAGGACGGTTCCGAAGCCCGCGCCAAGGAGGCGGTAGGCACCATCCGTGTGGCGCATGCTGAGCGCGACTTGACCGCGGGAGGACGCCGGCTCGGTATCAAGACCAC
>CAZTTW010001298.1:0-1537 GCA_964616265.1 uncultured Myxococcales bacterium
TGGATCTCTCCGATGGCCGTGCGGTCCTCGGCGAGCGAGCTGAGCTTCTGGTCGAAATAGCCGAGGCGTACCGACGAGCCGCGCTCGACGCTGCCGCCGAGCGGTGGCAATTCGCCGACCAGGGTCTTGATGAGCGTGCTCTTGCCGCAGCCGTTGGGGCCGACGATGCCGACGCGGTCGCCGCGGTAGATGTTGACGGTGACGTTCTTCAGGATGGGCTTGCCGGGATAGCCGACCGTGATGTCGGGCGCGCGAATGATCTCTTTGCCGCCCAGGTCGCCGCCCGCCGAAAAACGCAGGGCGATTCTGCCCGCGAGTTGCCAGTTGTCCTCGGGCTTTTCCAGCCGTTCCAGCTTTTCGAGCATGCGGCGACGGCTCTGCGCCTGCTTGGTACTTTGCCCGGCGAGATTCTTGCGGATGAAGTTCTCGGTTTTTTCGACGTGCTCTTTTTGCCGCTCGTATTCGACGCGGGCACGTTCGAGTCGAGCGTCGCGCTCGACGACGTACTTGTCGTAGGGATAGGCGTAGCGAACGAACTCGCCGTCCTCGAGCTCGACGATCTCGCGGCAGGTGCGCTGAATGAAGGCGCGGTCGTGCGACACGATCATGAAAGCGCCCGGATATTCTTGCAGATGCGCTTCCAATCGTTCGATGGCAGCGAGATCCAAGTGATTCGTCGGCTCGTCGAGGAGGAGCAGATCCGGCTGGCGGGCCAGCACCTTGGCCAGCTCCAGCCGGCCGCGCTCGCCACCGGAAAGCGTGGTCACCGAGCGGCCAAGGTCGGTCTGCGCGAGACCGACTTCCTCGGTCAGCATGCGCACCCGACTTTCGATCTCGTAGCCGCCCTCGATGCGATAGCGCTCTTGCAGGTCGCCGTAGCGCTTGAGGTCGCCTGGCTCGGCGTGACCCAGGCGTGCCTCCAGCTCGACCATCTCGTCGTGCATGGCGCGCAGATGCGCGAACGGTTCCAGCAACGCATCGATGACCGAGCCTTCGCCCGCCTGTTGCTGAGACTGTTGCAGGTACGCGACCGTCGACGTGCGGCCGAGGACGCGCACATCGCCCGAATCGGCGGCGAGCTCGCCCGCCAGCAGCTTCAGAGCGGTGGACTTCCCGGTACCGTTGGGGCCAAGCAGCGCGATTCGGTCGCCTGGGCGAATGAGCAACGAAGCGCCGGTCAGGATCTCCTTACCGGGAAAACCAAAATGAACGTCGGCGAACTGCGCGAGAGACATGGGGAGGAGAGGGCACAGAGATGGAAGGAGAGGGCACAGAGAGAGAGCACAAAGGGCGACTGCTTCTCTGTGCTCTCTGCCTTCTCTGTGCTCTTCTAGCCGTTCGCGGCAGCGAACGCTTTCATGTGGGTCGCGAGCAACTGGCAGCCCTCGACGGGCATGCCGTTGTAGATGGACGCGCGAATTCCGCCCACGGTGCGGTAGCCTTTGAGTGCGACCATGTCTTTGGCGGAGGCTTCCTTGATGAACTTGTCGGTCAGCTCATCGCTCGGCAGCTTGAAGGTGATGTTCATGTGGCTGCG
>CAZTTW010001299.1:0-1535 GCA_964616265.1 uncultured Myxococcales bacterium
AGCGGCCTTGGTCCAGCTGAAATCGAGCGGCGAGGTACTTGCGCCAGCCGAGCAGATTGTTCTCCGCGATGGACATCTCGAAGAGCGACAGCGTGTCCTTCTGAAATTGGAAATCCGTGTTGAAGCGCAGGCTCCACAGATCGCGTGTGACCGCGAGAAGATCGACCGTATCAGGAACGAGTGACGCCACGGGCACGAGCGCGACTACGCCCGAGACCTGCGGGGGCGCAAACATGGAGCCGTCTGCGAAAAAGAGCGGCGGCGTCGACTGCAGGTTGCGCACGCTCTCCTCCACGAGGGACTGATCCCAGCGCTGGCCGGGCGACAGCAACACTTCCCGCCTGACGATGTCGGGCAGCGTGGTGCGGTGAAAGATGTTGAGGAGCGGGAAGTACCAGTCGTGCCTGGAAAACACGTCCTGGTTGGCGACGTAGACGTGGCCAATGACCTTGCCCTCCGGATTTGGATCGATGGTCAGGCCGAACAGCGTGAGCGCATCTTCGACCGAATCACGCTCGAGGCGTCCGAGCGATGGCCCCCGTGGCACGACCGAAAGATGTGGCTGGGCGCTCGAATCCGCGTGACTCACCGTGTCCTGCTGCGCTGGCGCATCCACCGCAACGTCACCAGCAGGTGCCGGCTCTGCCCGCGCGCGCGCCGGGGCGACTAGCAGCAGCGTCGCGAGCGCCACCGCAGTCGCGCGCAAATTCCGCCCGCTGCATTGCCACATTTCTTTCCGGATCACTTTACTTCGTCCCGATTGGTTTCCGGCGGGCTACTTTTGCAAGTCGCCGGACTGTCCCAAGACCTCCAACTGCGGACGACTCAAGCATGGTGGGCATCTGCCACATCGCGCCGACACAGGAGAACTGCATTCCATTCATCGGAATCCAATACCGAGGCGCTTTCAGGTGCTAAAAGAAAGCCGAAACACGACTTCGTGACCGACGGGAAAATACATCATGAAAAAGTTACATGCACAGTCTTCGCTTACTCTCTCTCTGACTCTCGTTGCATCTCTAGCTTGCTTGCCGCTCCTCGAATCCTGCCAGGGCAACAGCGGCGTCGTTGGTGGGACGTCCTCCACCAACAATCAAGCTCCAATCGACAGCTCGATCGTCATCAACCTCGACGACCAGGACGGAGGCACCACTCCGCCGCCCCTTGATGCCGCTCCTCCGTACGATTCGGTCGGTGTGAACGACGACGTTCCTCAGAGCGCCCTTTGCGGCGATGGGATCTTACAAGCGGGCGAGGCCTGCGACGATGGCAACTTGGTCCCTGGCGATGGCTGCTCGGGCGTGTGCACCCTTGAGCCCGGTTATGTCTGCCCGACTCCAGGCAGCCCTTGCTCGGCCCTGGTCACGCAAGTATGCGGCAATGGCCTTATTGAAGGCAGCGAGGCCTGCGACGATGGCAATACTTTGAGTGGAGATGGTTGCTCATCGGTCTGTGCGGTCGAGTCGGGATGGTCCTGCGCGCTGCCAGGTCAGCCGTGCGTACCGAGCGTCAGCCCAAGCGTGTGTGGCAATGGA
>CAZTTW010001300.1:0-1534 GCA_964616265.1 uncultured Myxococcales bacterium
AGGTGCTCGATGTCGAGCGCGTCCGGCGAGCCGTAGTGGAAGAGCCAGCGCGCGCCTTGCGCGGGACAATTGCCCTTATTCGGACATCGCCAGTCCGATTCATCGGCTTTGCGTACGAGCGGGGCGTGGCAGGCGGGGCATTCGCTCGGAAAACGCCAAGGCTGGCTGCCCTGCGGACGCTTGTCGAGCACCGGTCCAACCACCTCGGGGATGACGTCGCCGGCGCGCCGCACGACAACCGTGTCGCCTTCGCGGACGTCCCGACGGCGAACTTCGTTTTCGTTGTGCAGGGTCGCCGTCGTCACCGTCACGCCCCCGACGTGAACGGGTTCGAGCTCGACGAAAGGCGTGACTCGCCCGGTACGGCCGGTATTGACGGCAATGCGCACGACCAGCGCCGTCTTCTCTTCGGGCGGATATTTGTAGGCGATGGCCCAACGAGGTGCGCGGCTGGTCGAACCGAGGTCTGCGCGTTGGTCGTAGCGGTCGACTTTGATGACGATACCGTCGATTTGATAGTCGACGGTGTGGCGCTGGCGCTGCCACTTCTCGATGAAGGCGGACACGTCCGCCAACGAATGGGCAGGCTCGATGGTGGGATTGACCGGCAAGCCCCAGGCCCGCAGCCGTTCCAACTCTTGAGAGTGGCAGGTCACGCGCAGCCCGTCCACGGCTTCTCCGGGAGTCCCCATGCCGTAACACCAGATGGCAAGTCCGCGACCCGCCGTGATGCTCGCGTCTTTCTGCCGAAGACTGCCGGCCGCGGCGTTGCGCGGATTGACCAGCAGCTTTTCGCCACGATTGCCGTGCTCGCGATTGAGCCGTTCGAAGGTGGAGAGCGGTAAGTACACTTCCCCGCGAATCTCCAGCAGCGAAGGAAATCGCGTGCCCGGCAGTCGTTTCGGAATCGCGGCGATGGTGCGCAGGTTGGGCGTGATATCTTCACCGACGCGTCCGTCGCCGCGAGTCGCCCCGCGTACGAATTCGCCCCGCTCGTAGGTGAGCGACACCGCCAAGCCATCAATCTTCAGCTCGCACACGTAGTCGATGCGGCCCTCGGCGGTGCGATCGAGCCGCCGAACCCACGCGGCAAGCTCCTCGGCGGAAAAGACGTTGTCGATCGAAAGCATGGGCGTGGCGTGCGCGGCGGGAGCGAAGAGCGCGGACGCTTTGCCACCCACGCGCTGGGTGGGACTGTCGGGGGCAACCAGCTCCGGGAACCGCGCTTCGAGCGCTCGCAGCGCCCTGAGTAACTCGTCATACTCGGCGTCGCTGATCGATGGTTGGTCGAGGACGTAGTAGCGGCGATCGTGTTCGAGAATCTCTGCGCGCAGCTCTTCGACGCGCTGGCGGGCGGCGGCGTATTCTTTGGTCTCAGAATCGACGGGCTGGGTCATGGCAAAGCAGAGCGCGGGCCGAATAGGACCGACGCAACGGACGTTTTAGCTTGGACGGCCTAAGCCTGACCTTCGTTGAGCGCTCGTTCCAGATCGGCTTCCACCGATTCGCGATTGGCCGAGCGAGCCACGGACAG
>CAZTTW010001301.1:0-1533 GCA_964616265.1 uncultured Myxococcales bacterium
GGCGGTATCCCAACGCGCAGGCCGCGCTGATTCCCGTTCTTCACCTAATACAGGATGAGCTCGGTCATCTTTCAGACGAGGCGCTGGGAATCGCGGCGCACCTGCTGGAGCTGCCCTTGGCGCACGTCTTCGGTGTGGTGACGTTCTATACGATGTTCCATCGCACGCCGCCGGCCCGCCATCGCCTGCACGTGTGTGCCAACATCGGCTGCGTCGTCCGCGCCGGCTTCGATGCCATGGAGCGCCTGCACAAGAAGCTCGGCATCCGCGTCGGCCAAGCGACGACCGACGGCCTGTTCAGCCTGGACGAAGACGACGATATGATCGGCTGCAACCACGGCGCGACCGTGGTGGACGGCCCGACCCGCTATCGCGATCTCAGTCCCGAGAAGCTGGACCAGCTCATCGATGAGTTGCGCCAGCGGCCGAACGCGGAAGTGCGCCCGAGCTACGGTTTTCCTGCCATCGACGTGCTCTCCACGTTTCGTCCCACGCCGGGCGAAAAGGTCGTCACGAAGAACATCGGCGTGCCCGACATCCAGAAGCTGGCGACCTACCAATCGCGCGGCGGCTGGCAAGCGTTCCGCAAGGCGCTCGGCATCGCGCGACCGGCTCTGATCGACGAGGTCAAAGCGTCCAACCTGCGCGGCCGCGGCGGCGCGGGTTTCTCGACCGGCATGAAGTGGAGCTTCCTGCCCAAGGACGCCAAGCAGGTGTACCTCGTGTGCAACGCCGACGAGTCCGAGCCGGGCACCTTCAAAGATCGCCTGCTCATGGTGGGCGATCCGCATTTGCTCGTCGAGGGCATCGCAACGTCGGCGTATGCGCTCGGCTGCACCCACGCGTATCTCTTTCTGCGCGGCGAGTTGGTCAGCGAGGCGAAGATCGTTCAGGCCGCCATCGACGAAGTGTACGCGGCGGGGCTTCTCGGCAAACCGCAGAGCAGCGCCTCCGGGCCGTATACCCTCGACATCACTCTTCACCGCGGCGCCGGCGCGTACATTTGCGGCGAAGAAACTTCGCTGCTCAACTCGCTCGAAGGCAAGCGCGGCTGGCCGCGCCTCAAGCCTCCGTTCCCGGCGGTGCGCGGCCTTTTCGGCCAGCCCACCATCGTCAACAACGTCGAGACGTTGATGAACATTCCGGACATCGTCTTGCGCGGTGGACCGGCCTTCGCGAAGCTCGGCGTGGGTAAGTCGGGCGGTACGCGCACGCTCAGCGTCTCCGGCCACGTCAATCGCCCGGGCGTCTTCGAGTTGCCCATGGGCGTAACCTTCCGCCAACTCATCGATGAGTATTGCGGCGGCATGGTGGGAGGTCGCAAGCTCAAGGGCGTGATCCCGGGCGGGAGCTCGATGCCGGTTCTCGATGCCAGCGAACTCGACGTGCCCATCGAATTCGATGCGCTCACTACCGACGCCCGCATCAAGGACGTCGAGGTCAAGCCCGGCGTGCCCTTCGACATGGGTGGTGGCAAACGTCTCAAGACCATGGCCGGCTCGGGCGGCATCGTCATCTTCGACGAGACCACCG
>CAZTTW010001302.1:0-1527 GCA_964616265.1 uncultured Myxococcales bacterium
GCGAACGAACGTCATTCTCTTGCTTCTTGCCGTTCCCATCGTCGTTGCTTGCTCGCCGGAAACCGAGCTCGACGGTCAGCAAACGACGACGCCCGCCGTCTCGAAAAGCGGAGGCGACGCCGCCGCGAGCCCAACCACGGATCCGCTCGCGGGGGTGCTCGTCGAGCCGCCGCCGGGCTCGGTGGATGTTCCGACGAATGTGGCTGCGCTTCTGGTTCGCTTTGCCGAAGCGGTTCAGCCCACCGGCGTGGCGTCGCCCTTTTTGCTTCGTCCCGCGATGGGCGATGCTCTGACCGTGTCGCTCGGCTCGACCGTGGAATGCGACGGCGTTTGTTACTGGCTCTTGCCCGCGACTGTCTTGGCGTCCTCGGTTTCGTATACGCTCGAAGTGGTGGACGGGGGCTTGCAGTTCCTCGACGGCAAGCCGACACCCGCCGGCAGCGCCGGTTCATTCACCACCGCTAATGCTGCGGACGTCTTCGCGCCCCGCGTTTTGTCCTTCACCGTCGCCCTTGCCGAGGGCTGCCTTTCTGCGCACGTGGCCGCAGACGAGGTCGTGCGCGCCGAAATCACCGTGGCCGCAGGAGACAGCCAAGCGGTTCTAAGTCGCGACGTCTTTGCTTCCTCGGCCGATTTCGACAACCGTTTGCCAGACTTGCCGACCAACGTTACGGGCCAGGCAACGCTGCGTGTTTTCGATCGCGCGGGAAACAGCTCGGTGTCTGCTCCGGCTGCCGTGCAACTGCCGCCGAAGCTGCCCGCCTTGGTCATCACGGAGGTGCTGGCTAATCCTGCTGGCTCCGAAACCACCCAGGAATTCGTGGAAATCTACAATCGTGGCAACGACGCCCAGAACCTGGGCGGACTGCTCTTGGCAGACAAGTCGGGCAGCGACGTTTTGCCGCAGGCTTCCCTGGCGGCTGGCGCCTACGCCGTGATCGTGCCCGAAGGCTTTGCCGTCGACGGCAAGGATCCGGCCCCGCGGGATGGCACTCTCGTGGTGCGCGTGGTAGGGCGACTCGGTAGCGATGGCCTCAGCAATGCGGGAGAGGTGGTGCGCTTGCTTACCGCTCAAGGGGATGTCATCAGCCAGTACGGTGGCTGGGTGGACGTCAGCGCCACGGCCTGGTCCGGCAAGAGCGTCAAGCGGGTGAGCCCAGACGCCTGCGACGCCGCCGACGCCTGGAGCAAGAGCCCGAGCGCGCCGACCCCCGGCTGGTAGGTAAGCAGGTGCGAAAAAGGCGCAAGGCCCGTGGCTTTGGCCGCAATTTTGATACGAAAGCGTGTTAGATAGTCCGCCATGTCTGGTCACAACAGATGGTCGAAGATCAAGCACAAGAAGGGCGCCTCGGACGCCAAGAAGTCCAAGGTCTGGACGAAACTGATCAAGGAGATCACGATCTCCGCGCGCACCGGCGGCGACCCTAACGGCAACCCCCGCCTGCGCACCGCCATCGACAAGGCTCGCGCGCAGAACATGCCGAACGACACCATCGATCGGGCCATCAAGAAGGGCACCGGCGAGCT
>CAZTTW010001303.1:0-1527 GCA_964616265.1 uncultured Myxococcales bacterium
GCATTTCTATTTGTCCGCAACGTACTTGGGTTCGGTGCAGTTGCCGCAAACCCACGGGTAGGTCCAGTCGGCAACCTTCTTGGCGCTATCGGGAATGTAAGGGCTCCAAGCCTGGGCTCGAATTGGTCCTTCGGTCTTCCACACGACATGGAACTGACCGTCTGCCTTGACCTCGCCGATAAAGACTGGCTTGTGCAAGTGGTGGTTCTTCGCGTCCATCTCGATTTCGAAACCGGACGGTGCCTTGACCTTCTGGTAGCCAATGGCTTGGCGAACGGCATCCACGTTCGTGGTCTTCGCTTGCTCGACGGCGTGCGCCCACATCTTGATGCCGATGTAGGTCGCTTCCATAGGATCGTTGGTGACCCGCTTTTCGCCGCCTGGCAGGTTGTTCTTCTTGACGTAAGCCATCCATTTCTCGATGAAGGCTTTGTTTTCGGGCGTATCGATGGACATGAAATAGTTCCAGGCCGCCAATTGGCCAACCAACGGCTTGGTGTCGATGCCGCGCAATTCCTCCTCGCCGACCGAGAACGCTACGACCGGAATGTCTTCCGCCTTGATGCCCTGGTTACCCAATTCCTTGTAGAAGGGCACGTTCGAATCGCCGTTGATCGTCGACACCACGGCGGTGCGCTTGCCAGCAGCAAACTTCTTCACGTCGGCAACGATGGTCTGGTAGTCGGCGTGACCGAATGGCGTGTACTTCTCCATGATGTCGTCGTCCGCGACGCCCTTCGAGTGGAGGAAGTAGCGCAAGATCTTGTTGGTCGTGCGCGGATAGACGTAGTCGGTTCCCAGCAAGACCCACCGCTTGGCACCGCCGCCCTTCTTGCTCATCAGGTACTCGACCGCCGGAATCGCCTGCTGGTTGGGCGCGGCTCCCGTGTAGAACACGTTGAAGGACGATTCTTCACCTTCGTACTGGACGGGGTAGAAGAGTAGACCATTGAGCTCCTCGAAAACCGGGAGCACCGACTTGCGCGAGACGGAGGTCCAGCATCCGAAGGTGACCGCCACCTTTTGGTTCTGAATCAAGTCGCGGGCCTTTTCCGCGAACAGCGGCCAGTTCGAGGCGGGGTCGACCACAACCGGTTCGAGCTTGCGGCCGAGGACGCCGCCCGCGGCATTGATCTCTTCGATGGTCATCAGCGCCACGTCCTTCAGCGACGTCTCGCTGATGGCCATCGTTCCCGAAAGGGAGTGCAAGATGCCGACCTTGATCGGCCCGGTGTCCGCCGCCGGCGCAGCGGGTGCTGGTGCTGCGGCTGGCGCTGTGGCGGGCTTTGCTTCCTCTGGCTTATTGCAGCCAGCCGACGCCAGCGACAGGGCCACCGCGGTTAGCAGAAATGACGCTCGCATTGAATTCCTTTCCTTCATTGAATCCTCGCTATTCCTGCATCTGCAGGCCGATTTGAATTGCGTTGGCTGCGGTCGTACCGCCGCCCAAGTCCGTCCGTTGGTAGCCGACCGCAAGCTTGAGGTTGTAGTCATGAATGACGTAAGTCACGAAGGCGTCGAGAACCT
>CAZTTW010001304.1:0-1524 GCA_964616265.1 uncultured Myxococcales bacterium
TCGCGAACTGGCCGACCACGTGCACGTTACCGTCGATGCCAACGGCAACGTCATCAGTCATGCCCTTTCCCGGAACGACTTTGGCCCAGGTAGCCTGCCCCTGCGCTGTAACCTGCGCGATGAATGCGGAGCCAGCCTGGTCGGCGGTCATCGATTTGCCGCCGATGTTCGAGCTGGCCGAAGCCCACCCGCCTACGACAAAGCCACCATCGCCGGTCGGCGCGAGCGAAGTAGCCAAGTCGAAGACTGTGCCGCCGAAGCTCCACGGCATCGGATTGGTCCCGTCCGCGGATACGCGCGCGAAGAAGCCGTTGTACATCGACCACTGCCCTGTCGTCGCTTGGCTGGTGAGTTGGGTCGTGCCTAGCTTCATCCACGTGTTGTACGCACCGACGAAGAGAACGTTGCCACTCGAGTCCACGACCACATCGTTCACGTACGCTACGGCGGAGTCGGTCTGGGGAGTGCCCGTGGGCCCGTCTGAAATCAGAGACCAGTCCTGCTTGCCTGCTGCGGTGACTGCGCTCAGAAGCGTTCGCGTGTTCTGAACGCTTGGGGTATAGCCGCCCCCCACGTAACTGCGCCCCTGCGTATCCACGCCCAATCCGTAAGGACACCAAAAGGCGTCGGCAGGAGCGGCATCGGGCACATTGATCCGGGCATCGAAAAGGATCTTTCCATCCGTACCGGACAGCTTCTCGACCGACGCAGCCGCGTCGCAGGTCGAAGGCATCAGCGTTGTTGCGTCGGGCTCGTAGGGGCAAAGAATGAAGACCGTATCGTCTGGCCCAGAGGCGATGCCCGAGGGAACGCCGCACGTCTTGAGCGGTACCGACCAGACAAGCTTGCCTTGTCCATCCAAGCGAGCCGCGAAGGCCTCCGACACAACGCCGGCATCGAAGGCGCTGAGCCCCATGGCTTGCGGAACGCGCGTGGCACCGGCAACGAACATTCCGTCTTTGGTATCAGCAGCCAAGATCAGCTCGGTGCTGTTGAGCCCATCGCTGCTGGTGATGAGAATACCGCTGGCTGCCGGGCGCGCGAAGGGATTCTGTCCGAGCGAATCGTTGGCAGGCGACGTGCTGCCCCACTGTCCAGCCGCCGAGACTCCGGCGCTTCCTCCGAGGGCCGAGCCGCCGGTTGGGCTTCCACCGGAAACCGTCGTGACTCCGCCGAGCGCGGTGGTGCCGCCCGTGGCGCCAGCGCCGGTCGCGCCGCCCGTGGAGACCGTTCCACCCGTGGCCGATGATCCCCCGACCGAGTTTCCTCCCGTCGAAGCGAAGCTTGTTCCTCCGACGACGGTACTGCCGCCGACGCCGATAATGCCACCAGTGGTAACGATGGTGGCGAAGGTGCCGCCAGTCGCGACGGTGCCGCCAGTCGCGAGAGTGCCGCCAGTCGCGACGGCGCCAGAAATCGCGGTGCTGCCGTCACTACCAGTCGTGCCGCCCGTATGGCTGCCAGCACCTGCACCGCCGCTACCGTCCCCTGCCCCGCCCACCGACGCGTCGGGGTTAGCGTTCA
>CAZTTW010001305.1:0-1522 GCA_964616265.1 uncultured Myxococcales bacterium
AGTGGCAGCCGCGTCTGGCTCGCCGCTTCGGCCAGGCGCATGTCCTTGTGCATGTGTTTGACCGAGAACTGCGGCGCGAAATCGCGCGTCTTGAGCTTGGCCTCCTTGAGCCGCGCGAGCCCCGAATACGAAACGTTCTTGGCCAGCACCTGGAAGAAGAAGTCGTCGTCAATACCCGCCTGGCGCGCGCAGGTCAGGCTTTCCGACAGCGCCTGCATCTGGCCGGCGATGTTCAGGTTCATCGCCAGCTTGAGCGCGGCCGCCTGGCCGACCGTGGGCAGGCGGAAGCGTGTCTCGGACACCACGGCCAAGAGCGGCTCGACTGCATCGAGCGCGCCTGCCTGTCCGCCCATGAAGAGCACCAGCGTGCCAGCTTCCGCCGCGGGTTTGCTGCCCGTGAAGGGCGACTCCACGTAGCGCGCGCCCGTTGCGCAAACGCGCGCCTCGAACGAGGCAGCGCTCGCCGGATCGATCGTGCTCGATTGGACGACGGCCTTGCCTTTACCGAGCGCGGGGAGGATTGCGTCCAGAATGGCGGACACTGCCGGCGGATCGGCGACCACGATGTGCGTGATGTCCGCGGCTTCCGTCACCTCACGCGCGCTGGCTTTCCACGCCGGTGCTTCGGGCTTGGGCGTGCGATTCCACGTGCCCGCCAGCTTGCCAGCGGCCTGGTAGCGAGCCGCCCAAGGTGTGCCGATGATGCCGAGGCCGATGACTCCGATGGTTTCCATAGCGGCAGTCTACGCGATGGCAAGGCGTCGCAATGGAAACCCTGAGAAAAGGAGCAGCACCGCCCGTAATCCGCGCAGCACAATTCGCGGTCTTCTGGTCCCATCTTCGGTAACCATCGGATCTTGCGAAAGATCTCAGCGCTCGTCCTAGAACGATAGACTGACGAGGAAGGGCGGTCTGTTCACTGTGTTAAGCGGTGGCGGCCGGGCTACGGCCCGACATCGAAGAGAAGCTGAGAGCGAAGCAGACATTCGCAGCTGAGCAGGCCACTTCGCTTCGTCAGGAGTTTGAACGAATTCAATTCGACTTTCTGTCCAAGCTCATGGGAGACGCACCCGTCATCTACGCTCGGCACTTCACTGCGTCCGAGCTGCGTGAGCTGACCGACTTCTATCGTGCGCCCATAGGCAAGAAGGCCCTTAGCGTGCTGCCACAAGTGACGACCGAGCTCATGGCCTTAATGATGCCGCGACTGCCGAACCTTCAGCAGGAGGTCATGCAGGCCTTCGGCAAGATTTTGCGAAAACATGGACTGAC
Organism: uncultured Myxococcales bacterium; assembly: GCA_964616265.1. Taxonomy (GTDB): domain Bacteria; phylum Myxococcota_A; class Polyangia; order Fen-1088; family Fen-1088; genus Fen-1118. The sequence continues at coordinate 1,273 of CAZTTW010001305.1, forward strand.
AATCTAAACTGCATAGGCCGTCCAACCCATACGGCGTTGAACCGGACCGCGCTTGCGCGCCTTCCGCCCGTCTTGCGCACAACGTCCTTCTGCATCTGGCAGACTGACACTGCCATGAGCAGCGAGCCCACCAGCACGGCAACACCAGGACAGTAAGCCGATCTTCGGCTCTCTAACCGGCGCTGCGGCCGCTAGCTGTAGTCGCGCACACTGGATGATGGGGGTGCGAGCCGATTCAACGATGGCCATC
>CAZTTW010001306.1:0-1518 GCA_964616265.1 uncultured Myxococcales bacterium
GCGGGTTCCTTGGGCCACTGCACGGACGCCATCGCGAACGTGTGGAATCCGTCAAGCCAGGTCCTGAGCAGCTCGCTTAGCGGCGTGGGGTCGGTCCCTTGAGGACTGAAGGTTCCTCTGGTCTCCGCGGTTCCGGTCACCTCCAAAAGCAAAGGGTCCCGTGCGGGGACCCTTTGACTGGCGTGATTCAGCCCGCTGCTACTTGACCCACTTGAGCTTGGGCGAAAGGGTGATCTGCTCCTTGGGCAGCTTGTCGAGCGCATCTCGGTAGGTCTTGCTCTTGAACTTCTCTTGTTCCTTCTCGGCTTGTTCGCTGGACTTCTTGCCCATGCCGATGGTCTGGAAGGTGATCGCCGCATGCGAGGCCACGGTCTCCTGCAGGCGCGACAGAATGTTGTCGTATTGCTGGCGTGAAACCGCGATGCGAACGACCGGCTCGTCCTTGTACAGGCCAACAAAGGTCATCGACTTCAGCTGTTCGGCCCGGCTGAACATACTGGTCATGTACTCGGCCCAGGAGGCCATGACCGAGTTGGCCTTCAGGTCGGCTACATACTCGTCTTTGCCCATCTCCAGGAAGGGGTAGGTGATTTCCACGGCCTGGTTGCCGGCGTCGAGCTTGTACGTCGTCTTGTGGGTGAACTTCTCGTCGTAGCGGACCTGCTTCTTTTTCTCGCCGATGTGGCAGGTGTCGTTCATGTCTTCTTGCAGCTCCTGCTCGCCGCGCGTGCTGTAGATGAAGGCGCGCTCGACTTGCTCGGCGAAGTCGTACTTCACGTTGTTCTCGCACTTGGGCGCGCGATCTTCTTGCTGGCGAACGATCTTCGCGAGGACGTTGCTGGGACTGCCGGCCTTGGCGTCAGACTCGCTCGCGTAGAACCAGCCTTCGAAATGGATGGGTTCGAAGGCGGTACGCTTCATGGCGTAGGCGTACAGAATTTTCATCGGCGCGTACATCTGGTCGCGCTTGGTGGGCTGGAGCATCGCCAACCTCATGATGACCTTCTGCCCATCGGAGGGACCGGTCACGTCATCGGCCACGACGGAAAACTTCGCCACGCCGGGCGGAATGTCGACTTGCGTACAGCACGGCTTGGCACCGTCCTCTTTCTTTTCGCATGCGGCCATCGTCCATGCCGTCGCAAGCATTAGCAAAGCAGAGCACGTCGTTCGAGCCTTCCCTGTCGTCATCGTGGGACCTCCGGTTCGGGGGGAAAATGAGGCAGGCGGCAGCATACACACAGCCAAGCCGGTCGGGAACCGCGAATCGGAGAATCTGCAACCCGGTCGCGGTCGGAACATCTGTCATAAAACGCTTGCGGAACGTGGGTTTCCCGCTTTCTTCGGGCTGTTCAGAGCTATAGTCCTGGCCCTGTCCAGCCGCGATGGCCCTACCGAGCTTCGGCCCGGCAGAGCTAGTACGCGGGAAGGCACGGAATCCTACCAAGGGTTTCGTATACAACGGCACCTTGACAGGCGCGGAGGCTTGGATTCCCGACATGACGAACGACATTTCCA
>CAZTTW010001307.1:0-1517 GCA_964616265.1 uncultured Myxococcales bacterium
TTCCGATCTATCGGCAGTACCCTTGATCAGAGTCTCGCTCGGATTACATCCAAAGTTGTTCCACGAATTCCAACCCATGGGTGGCGTGGCTCCGAGGACAGTCGAACCCCCGGTGCCGCCGGTCGCGGTGCCAGTACCGCCACCGGTCGCGGAGCCACCTAGGCCAGCGACGTCACCGCCGCTATCGGTAGCTCCCGCATCGCGACCGCCGGTCCCTGCCCCGCCCGAGCCAGTTGAACCGCCGGCTCCCCCGCCCGTGCCACTCCCAGCCGTGCCACCACTCGGGGCGGCTCCGCCCGTGCTGGTCGAACCGCCGCTCGCAGTGGTACCGCCGGAGCCCCCGGATTTGCCGCCCGTCGCGTTTCCGCCGGTCGAGGTCGCGCCCCCGGTCGACGTGTTTCCACCCGAGCTGGTCGCGCCGCCCGATCCCGACGTGCCCCCTTTGGCTTGGCCTCCGCCAGATCCGCCTTTCGAGGGGCCTGAACCTGATGACCCCGAGCAACCAGCCCATACCGGGGCAAAGGCAACAACGACCGATAGCAGCGCAACTTTCACGGGTACGACTCCTTGGTTCGGGGATCGGTGGGCGATTGCCCACACGGGCGTTTGGCTCGCAAGGATGATTGCATCCATCGAGCTTTCATTGCGACGGTATTTCCGTGCGAAGAAGGGTGATCCTGTGAGAGGCAGATTTTCCACGACGATTTGCCGAGAGAACCGACTACTCGCATATGGCGCTGCGCAGCAATACACATCTGCCACGTTTGTGATGACACCTGTTTTGGCGAGCTCTGAATCTCCCCTGAGAACGGATCAGTCGGTCTGGCCCCTCGGCAGGTGCCCCTGAGGCAGCCGCCCCGACGACGTCGGCGAGAGCTGGTGCCGTCGTTCCTCCAGGCATAGGCTGCTGGGATGCCCAAGCTTAGACTGACGTTGGTATGCGGCGCTCTCCTGCTTTGTGAGAGCTGCCCCAGGAGGGGACCTGCCGCTCAGCCGGTCCAAGCTGTCTCTTTGCAAGTTTCCTCGCCAACCGCGAACGCGCAGCAACCGGATGCCTCTCCGCCGAAGGCGCTCGCCGGGGTCAACCAGAAACGAATCGCGAAACGAGACGTTTCACCCCTGGGCATTACCATGCCGCCTGACTTCAAGCTTCGAATCGAGAGTGGGGCCGAGTTGGCGGTCTGGTTGGTTGTTGCCGCGAGTAGTTCTTCACCGGCTGCGATTTCGCGCAAAGCCAAGGACCTCGCGGCAAAGGGCTTGCACGTGTTCGTCTTTCAAAGCAACGACTGCGGAAAGGAGCAAAACCTTTTCGGTGCTGCGGTTGACGTTTCTGAATCGATTGGTACGGCCAAAGTCGCTCTCGACCGAGTAGCAAGCACCGCTAAGGGTGCGTACATAAGGAGGTGCGACGTGATGCCGCGCTCATTACTAGCGCACGGTTTTCCGGCCGTGGATGTCTCCATCGCGGACGTGCCAAGTGATGCTCTGAATTGGGAGGACTCCGATCGAATTTCGAC
>CAZTTW010001308.1:0-1516 GCA_964616265.1 uncultured Myxococcales bacterium
GACTGCGTGTGATGAAAGGTGCCGTGCGAACCGTCGCCGAAGCCTGCGGGCTCCAGCCACCGGCCATCGATGCCTTGGAGTCGCGGGTCAGCGAGTCGGCGCGCAAGGGATATCGGACGCTGGCGGTAGCACGCGGCCCGGAGACTGGAACGCCTGCGTTGGTCGGATTGGTGAGCCTCTACGATCCGCCTCGGCCGGACGCCAAGCAGCTCATCGCCAGGCTGCGCGACCTGGGCGTGCCAGTGAAGATGCTGACCGGTGACGCGCTGGCGGTGGCGAGTGAGATCGGGCAGGGCGTCGGATTGTCCAATATCCGACGCATGGCAGATTTGAAAGCGACGGGCGCTCTGGCCGGCAACGAGGCGAGGGACTTGTTGGCTGGCGCCGATGGTTTCGCTGAAGTGTATCCTGAGGACAAGTACATCGTTGTGCAGCACCTGCAGGCCGCGGGGCACATCACTGGCATGACTGGCGATGGTGTCAACGACGCGCCTGCGCTCCGCCAGGCCGAAGTAGGCATCGCCGTCAGCTCGGCGACCGACGTTGCGAAGGGGGCAGCGAGCGTCGTTTTGACCGAGCCGGGACTGACCAACATCGTGGCGCTGGTCGAGCAGGGGCGGACGATCTATCAGCGCATCTTGACGTGGATCGTGAACAAGATCAGTCGAACCATTCTGAAGGCGGCCTTCGTAGCTATTGCCTTCGTCGTGACCGGCAAGTTCGTCGTCTCCGCCTTGGCAATGCTGCTGCTGGTTTTCCTGACTGACTTCGCGAAAATCTCCCTGGCGACGGACAATGTTCAGGCGTCCAAGAAGCCGGAAACATGGAATATCGGAGGATTCATCACTGTATCGGTTGTGCTTGGAATCGCGATGCTCACCGAGACGCTCTTTCTCTTGTGGATGGGATGGTCGCGTTTCGGTTTGGCGACCAACACTAATGCCCTTACCACCTTCAGTTTCCTGACGCTGCTCTACTTCGCCGTATTCTCCATCGTGTCTGCACGGGAGCGGCGCTGGTTCTGGTCGACGGTACCCAGCAAGACCTTCCTGGCAGCCCTCACGGCGGATGCGCTGATAGGCACTGGCCTGACCTTCGTCGGTCTGTCAGATCTCACGCCATTACCCTGGATACAAACGCTCGCGATCTTCGCCTATGCCATGGTCTCGTGCCTGGTCGTGAACGACGCCGTGAAGTTTGCGATGATCAAGTGGCGCGTCGTCGATGCGGTGCCCAAGCAACCAGTCGATGCAGTGCCCAAGAAACCGGTCGATGTGCCTGGACTGATCGCCAAGCGAGCCTACGAGCTTTACGAACAGGGAGGCCGTCAGGACGGTAAGGCCGCTCAGGACTGGGGGCAGGCGGAACAGGAGATTCGGAAGAAGGAATGAAGATGAAGATCGATTCAAAGGATTTCCGCGTGCGGCCCGGTGAGAACGTCAAACTCAAGAAATGGCCGACCCAGGTGAAGCCCTATTACGAATCCAAGAAGCGGTATCAAGAGCTTCTGCAAAAA
>CAZTTW010001309.1:0-1513 GCA_964616265.1 uncultured Myxococcales bacterium
GCGACGAGCAGCCACCGCACTTCGATCGCAGCCATCAGCATGAGAATCGTGGTCACAAAGACGAACAGCCAGCGCCACCGCTTGACGGCAATGTGTTCGCCGGCGCGGAACCAGAGCGCCAACATTCCGACTCCCGCGAGGGCAGAAGCCGTGGCCCAAGCCATGTGAAGAAGGTTCCTCCTCGGCGCATCCCAGCCCAAGAAGGCCGTGTACGTGCCCCGGAAGTACGCTGAATAGCGAAAAGGACCAAGCATGGCAGCGGTGACCAGCCAGGCGGGATTGGGCTCGGAGGTGAGAGCTACCAGGAGCAGCCCGGCGAAAAGTGGAACCGCGGTCGTACCGAGCGCGCAGCCCGCGATCCAGTGCCACGGCGGTCGCTGCCTTTGGACCATCGCCAAGACCGCGCAGGTGCCAAGCAAGGCCGCCGCCGTCAACAGGAATTCCGCCTTGGTCAGGGTCAGAAGTCCCAGCACAGCGCCGGCCGGAAGGCCAGCCACCCAGCGATTGCGCAAAGGCGGCGCGAGCAGATTCGCGAAGAGCAAGAGGAGGGCCATGCCGTGCGTGGCCGCGTGGATGTAAGGCGCGGCATAGTTGTAGTTGCCCGAGGCCACGTAGTCTCCGAATCCGAATACGGCGATGGTGCCCAGGGTGGCCAGCGAGGCTGCGAGAAAGCCGAACGCCTGACGAAGCAGCCGGTGCAGGAGAACAACGACGCCGGCAAAGACGGCGAGGTTGGCGATCACCAACGTGCGCACCGACGCGCCGCCGATCGCAAAGATGCCCGCATTCCAATAGTCCGACAGTGGGCCGAATAGTGCCCGGCCGGGGTGCTCGCCCTGCAGGAGGCGCCAAGGTGTGTAGACTTCGTGGCCGAAATCAATCTGCGGGTTCATCCAGCGCATCCACGAGCTGGCCACCAGCCATGCCGACAGAAGGAGCGCCGAGGCCCAGAACACGGGCCGCGCAAGCTGGCACTTGAGCTTGCGAGAGAGGAGGGGCACCGGCGACTACTGTACCAGATCGGCGGCGCGGGCTAACCTTGCGTCGGCCAGGCTGTCCTTGACCACGAACTCGCCCTGGGCGGCACGCTTCGCTGTCTACGATCTCATCAAGATGGCTTGACCCTCGCGCAATACAAGACAGAATAGGTCCTCTTTAGGGACAGGACATGCCTAGACTTGGTAGCCCATGCACGGTCTCGAGGAAGTGAGTCGGCTGCGTTGGTGTTGGCCGGCACGCGTCCGTGCTTGGTGGCTGGCCGTCGTGGTCGCAGTCGTGGGCTCGATGGGCTGCGGAAAATGGGCAGACAAGCTCGCCTGCGGTGAACAGGGGTGCAGCTTTACCGATGCCGAGTGGGCGCGGGTCCAGGGCTTGGCCAACGTGGGAGCCCAGCCGGCACTTCCCGACCCATCGAACAAGTACTTGCCGGTCGTCGATCAGCGAGGAACCCTCAAGCTGGACGCCATCCACGATCCTGTCGTCCAGCTTGGCTGGAATCTCTACTACGAGCCAC
>CAZTTW010001310.1:0-1512 GCA_964616265.1 uncultured Myxococcales bacterium
CTCAGACTCTTGCGGGGCATGGGCCGCCAACTCGTGTGAGCCCAAATGTGATTCTTCTTTCGCCATCCCAACCACCCTACGCTCGCCTTTTGTCAGATCGGGTCCAACGATCGTTCTTCGCTCCCCGATACCTCTCCGCTCCCTCGCGCAGCTTCTTCGCAACGCTGGTCGCGAGCGCCTTGGGCTCCAGAACCCTTGCCGACGGGCCGTAGCTCAGCACCCAGCGCTCGACTTCGGCTAGGCCGGCGACTTCGCCACCGAGGATCACGCCGCCGTCGGCTGGTTCAATCTCTTGTTCCGGCAGCCAGGTGCGCTCGCGGATTTCTTCGGCGACTGAATTGCTGAAGAAGATGTGGATCTTCTCGACGTGTTCGCTTCGCCACACGCGAAAGGCCTTGTGCAGGGCAGAGCGCGATCGGGTTTCGGCGAGCGGGGGGCAGTGCTGGTCGGTCATCGTGACGGCGATAAAGCGATGGGTGGCGAAGACGCGAACGTCGTCCCGCAGGCGACACCAGCCGATGAGGTACAGGGTTTCAAGGCCGGGATCCCAGAAGAGCTCGCCGGGCTCGACGACTCGGCTGGAGACTTGGCCACTCGATAGTGCGCGGTAGCGGGCGCTGACGGCCAGGCGATTGCGCGTGGCTCGTTCCAGGGTGGCGATGATCGACCGGTGGGCGGAATGGTCGATGCCGGCCATCTCGCGGGTGGTGATCCACGGCGCGGATTCGACGGGGACCAGCGCGGCCTGTCCGTCGCCGCTGGCGCTCACGCGATGCCAAAGGCGATCGAGCGCTTTGCCCAGTGAGGTCTCTTTCCAGCCGCGGGCGTTCTGTCGGGCAAGATAAAGGGCCAGCCGCTCGTCGGCGTCGGGTACGCCGGCAGCGCTGCGCGGATTGCCGACGATGCGAAAGCGGTGTTCGTCGCGCTCGATGACGTAGCCGGCGCTTTCCAGAGCCTTAATTTCGCGATAGACGCCGCGCAGATTCCAGTGGTGGCGTTCAGCCAGGGTCTTGAGTGGAACTCCGGCTCGCGAGGCGCACAACGCTTGTTTGAGTGCTTCTACGCGGACGATGCGATCGTTGCGAGCCATGAAAAGTCCCGGCGCGAAGAGAATACGCCCGCTGTCGGGCTGCGCAAGAAAGCGCGGCGCCGTGGGACGACAGCATTCGGCAGGGGTTGCCGCGAACATTCTCGTCGCCGCAGCCGGTACGCCACGAATCGTTCGCGCGTGCTAGCCCGGAGGTCCGGGATACAAATTAGTTCGGTGCGTCTAAATGGTTTCTTATGCGGCCGATTCCTCGGACCTCGGCCCATCATTTCTGTCGAGGAATCGGCCACGCAAGATCCAAGTATTGGGCCTATCTGGGGGCTGAGCGAGCACGCCCCTGTTGAGACTGAAGCGAAAGATCGACCACACAATTAGCGGGTCGCCTGTTATCGGACATTGGTGGATGCGATTCAGCGAAGCGAAAGGGGCGCCTATTCGGATTTTCTAGCGCGCGCCTATTGCGG
>CAZTTW010001311.1:0-1510 GCA_964616265.1 uncultured Myxococcales bacterium
TCAGCCGTGGTATCTCATGGGCATGCCCGCAGACGACGCGATGAATGCCGCAGACGACTACCTGGTGCGGATCCTGAACGCACGCGTGTACGACGTGGCGATCGAGACGCATCTCGATCTCGCTCGTGCGCTGTCGGCCCGGCTTGGCAATCGGGTGTACATCAAGCGCGAGGACACACAGCCGGTGTTTTCGTTCAAGTTGCGGGGCGCGTACAACAAGATGTCTCGCCTGTCCCCGGAGCAACTTCGCAAAGGCGTGATTTGCGCTTCTGCGGGCAACCACGCGCAGGGCGTGGCGCTTTCGGCGCAAACCCTGGGCGCTCGCGCGGTGATCGTCATGCCCACCACGACGCCAGCGATCAAGGTGCGGGCCGTACGTGCCTTGGGCGGCGAGGCCGTTCTTTTCGGCGAGTCCTTTGCCGAAGCGTACGAGCACGCGCGCACCATCGAGCGCGACCAGGGACTGACCTTCGTTCATCCGTACGATGACCCGGACGTGATTGCGGGCCAAGGAACCGTGGGCCTCGAAATTCACCGCCAGCACACGCAGCCGATTGCGGCGGTGTTTTGCGCCGTGGGCGGCGGCGGCCTGCTGGCGGGCGTGGCCGCGTGCCTGAAGCGCTTGCGACCAGAAACCAAGATCATCGGCGTCGAGACCGTGGACGCGGATGCGATGGCGCAATCTTTGGCCGCCGGCAAACGCGTCCGACTGGACGAAGTGGGACTTTTTGCCGACGGCGCAGCCGTAAAAGAGGTGGGAGGCGAAACCTTCCGCCTGTTCCAGCGCTACGTCGACGACATCATTCGCGTAGACAACGACAAGATCTGTGCCGCCATCAAGGATGTCTTCGAAGATACGCGTGCCATCCTCGAGCCGGCAGGCGCACTGGCTATTGCTGGCGCAAAGGATTGGATCGCGCGAGAGAAGATTTCCGACCAGTCCGTGGTGGCCGTCGCCTCGGGTGCGAACATGAATTTCGATCGACTGCGGTTCGTTGCCGAGCGTGCCGAACTGGGTGAGCAGCGAGAAGCGATCTTGGCGGTAACCATTCCAGAGCGCCCCGGCAGCTTTCGCGAATTCTGTGGATTACTCGGTGGTCGCGACATCACCGAATTCAATTACCGTCTCTCTGGTGGGAACGAGGCCCACATCTTCGTGGGCGTGCGCATCGCGGCTCGCGACGAGGCATCGGCGCTGGTGAGCATGCTTGCGGGTCACGGCCTGCCCGCGTTGGATCTCACCGACGATGAATTGGCCAAGGCCCACGTGCGGCACATGGTCGGCGGTCGCGCGCCGGGTGCTATCCACGAGCGCCTGTATCGCTTCGTGTTTCCGGAGAGGCCGGGCGCCCTGTCACGCTTCTTGGAAAACCTGAAGTCGAGCTGGAACATCAGCCTGTTCCACTACCGCAACCACGGCGCCGACTTCGGCCGCGTGCTGGTGGGCATGCAGGTGCCTCCTGCCGACGCGACCGCCTTCGCCGATTTCCTCGTTCGCGTCGGCTACGAA
>CAZTTW010001312.1:0-1509 GCA_964616265.1 uncultured Myxococcales bacterium
CGTTACGAATCGGGTCGTACATCAGGCCGTTGGCGTTGCGCACGCCGTAGTCGCTATTGCTCACGTCGTAGAAGTTACCGTAGTCGTAGACGAACTGCAGGGTCGTATAGAATTTGAGCACGACGTCCTGGTCGAGCCAGAAACGAAGACCAGGAGCGAACGCGAACTGACGGGCGCCTTGCGAGTTTTTCACAGTAGCGGAGTCGCTCTGCAGGCCAAAGCGAAAGTCGGCGATCAAATCGGCGCGTTTCGCCACACCGAAGGAAAGTTGAAAGTCGAGAAAGAAGGGAACGCTGTGCGCGCAGACACGCTTGTTGTCCCTGCCCGTCGAGTCGCCGCAGAATTGGCCGTCCTTGTAGGGAACGATCAAGCGGTAGCCCGTGCCGGGCATGACCGAAAGGCCGGTCTGCAAATAATGGTTGGGCTCGGCCGGACCGCCGAAGAATCGGGCCGGCTCGGGTGCTGGCGCCGCTTCCTCCTGCGCCGCCGCCTTCGTGCGCTTGGGCTTGGGCTTGCGTCCGGCCTCGTCGCTGGCGCCGGTTTGGGCGTAGTCTGGCGCCGCCCCGCTTGCCTCGGCCGACGAAGCCGCTGGCTCCGCCTCTTGCGAGAACGCCGACTTGGGGGAGACAGCAGGAACGACAACCATCATACTGAGTGCGATGACCGACAGATTCCTCATGATTGGGCGCTAGTATCGAATGAGCGCGTCCCGTTTGCCAGAGCCGCGATCGGTTGAAGAGCGATCGTCGTTGGCCTATCGCGATAGAAACCGTCCGAGCCGCCGTCAGTTTCTGGCCGGCATCGCAGCGGCTGGGGTGGCCCTTTCCGCGGGCAAAGCGCGCGCTCTCGGCGAGCTTTCCAAGTTCCGCCTCATGCGGCTGCGGCTCGCCGATCTGCCCGACCCGCGACCATCCAGCCTGCGGCGTCTGGCGTGGGAGCTGGAGCGGCGGACCAGTCTCATCACAAATCCCGAGCCCATCGAGTTGCCGCTCTCGAGCCCGGAGCTCTTTCGCTACCCTCTCGGCGTGTTGTCGGGCGATCGCGCTTTCGCCTTGCCGCCCGACGCGGACGTCGTTCGTCTGCGACGCTACCTGACCTTCGGCGGTTGCTTGCTGATCGATTCGGCCGAAGGGCGCGCCGGCGGCGGTTTCGACGAATCGGTGCGCAAGCTGCTGGCGCGCGTCCTGCCGGGCGACTTGCCCAAAGCGGTCACCGACGACCACGTCGTGTGGAAGTCGTTCTACATCTTGCACGGCCTTCCCGGGCGCATCATCACCTCGCCGATCTTGGAAGGCATCGAGCGCGACCGTCGCTTGGCCGTCATCTACAGCCAGAACGATTTGTGCGGCGCCATGGCGCGCGACGGGTTCGGCCGCTGGGAACACGACGTGATTCCCGGCGGCGACGAGCAGCGCGAGCGCTCGTTCCGTTTCGCGGTGAACGCCGTCATGTACGCGCTTTGCCTCGACTACAAGACCGAGCAGGCGCACATCGATTTCATCATGCGCA
>CAZTTW010001313.1:0-1507 GCA_964616265.1 uncultured Myxococcales bacterium
CACGCGCGCGCCCGGCGCAACTTCGAGCTTTCGGGCCTCGACCCGAACCGCAATGAGCTCATCACCGCCGACGCCATGAAGACGCTCGAACGATTTGCCGACCGCGGGCGCTCGTTCGACATCGTCGTTTGCGATCCGCCAACGTTTTCCCACGGTCCGGGCAAGCCTTTTTCGGCGACCTCGGACTTGGGGCTGCTCGCAGCGGCGGCGGCGGCGGTGCTGGTTCCGGGCGGTTTGCTCGCCTTCGCGACCAACGCTGCCAAGCTGTCTCCGGCTGAGGTCGATCGCGCGTTGGCCGAAGGTGCATCGACCTCCGGCCACGAGTTGCGTATCATCGAACGCCATTCGTTGCCGGCGGATTTTCCGGTAAATCCCGGCTTTCCCGAGGGCAATTATCTCAAGTTCGTGTTGGCGGTGAAGGTCTAGCCGCCGAAGACACGAGCGATGGCTCGGCCCGCGGCGGCACGGTCGGGCGCCCGCTCGACGGCAGCAATAGCCGCAGCGGCGGCGGCGCCGGCCCGAGCAACCGCTTCGACATTCTCGAGAGTAATGCCGCCGATCGCGACGACCGGCAGGCTGACCGCGGCTGCGACTTTCTCGAGCGGCGAAAGCCCAACCGCGGGATCGGCGTCGGTCTTCGTCGCGGTTGGGAACACGGGACCAAAGCCGAGGTAGTCAGCGCCGCCCGCTTGCGCTTCCTTGGCCTGTTCGAGGTTGTGCGTCGAGACGCCGATGAGCATTTCTCCCGCAGGCGTCGCGGCGAGTACCCGTCGAGCCTCGCCGAGCGGCAAGTCGCCTTGCCCGAGATGAATGATATCCGCGCTCACGGCGAGCGCGACGTCCAGCCTGTCGTTGATGCACAGGGGGACCTCGGTTTGGGTGCACAGAATGCGGAGAGCATGACCAAGGCAGCAGAAATCCGCGAGTGGAAGCTGTTTGGCGCGCAGTTGCAGACAGCACGGGCGCGCCGCCAGCAGCTCGCGCGCAGATGCAAGCAAGGCGGCTTCGTCGTAGGAAGATCCCGTCACGTCGAGAATTGCATAGTAGCCTTGAATTCGCGTCGCCATTGGTTCAGAGGATCTTGCACAGCTTCTGCTCGTCGTCGACGCTCGTCATGCCCACCCCGTTCAAACTGGTAACCAATCTCGCGCCTGCCGGCGATCAGCCCAAAGCCATCGACGAGCTGGTGGCCGGCCTCAAGCGCGGCGACCCAGCGCAGGTTCTGCTCGGCATCACGGGCAGCGGCAAGACTTTCACCATGGCCCACGTCATCGCGCAGGTGCAGCGGCCGACGCTGGTGATGGCGCACAACAAGACGTTGGCGCACCAGTTGTTCGGCGAATTCAAGACTCTCTTCCCCGACAACGCCGTCCACTTCTTCGTCAGCTACTACGACTACTACCAACCCGAGGCGTACGTTCCCTCGACCGACACGTACATCGAAAAGGATTCGCTCATCAACGAAGAGATCGATCGCATGCGCCACGCGGCGACCTACGCCTTGCTC
>CAZTTW010001314.1:0-1506 GCA_964616265.1 uncultured Myxococcales bacterium
AGGTACAGCTCGGCATTTTCTTGGTCGCTGGCCTGGTCGAGGACGCTCCTCGCGACGTCGAGCGCGCCGTGCCCGAGCAGGTAGCGGCTGACCTCGAAACGATTCTCGTTGTCGGCCAGAGTGGCCAGCTCTTCGGGCTTGGCACCGCCGTTCGAGAGCTCTTCGAGGGCGCCGTAGAGAGAGGGACGAGATTCGGTGATGACGGTTTTCCACTCCAGCACCGATTGCTGATGGCGGCCGAGGCGCCAGAGGTCGCGAGCGGCTTCTTGGTGGGCGCCGATGCAGAGGGGACAGAGAATCATGGCGCGGTTGAGCAGGCGCAGACGCCTTTGGGTCGCGGCGGGAGCGAGGCGCGCTTCGGCGAGAGCGTAGGCGTAGTCGGTCGGGTGCGCGAGGGAGGCGGTGCGGGCGAGGGAGCGAGAGTCCGACGGAGAGAGAGGCGACTGAAGAAGAGCGTCGAAGTCGCGCGTGGCGGGGGTTGAAAGGAGGAACATGGAGACGAGCGCAGAGACGGAGGCGAAGACGGCGAGGAATTGGGGGAGTCGGCGCTTGGGCGATGAGCCCTCACCCTGTCCCTCTCCCCGCTCCGCGAGGCGAGGGGACGGGAAGGCGGGGCTCGATGATTGGCGGCCGAACGCGGTGCCTAGAAGTGCGCAGAATGGGAGGAGAACTCCGGGGGTTTCTAGGCCGAAGTCGAAGATGTTGTGGGCGAGGACGGCGACCAGGCCGGCCAGGAGCGAGGCTTCCACGCGGTCTCGGCGGGCCTCCCGCCAGAAGCGGCGGCCGACGAGCAGCAAGATCCCGAGCAATAGGATCGCGCCGGCAAAGCCGGTTTCGACGAGAATGCTGACGGGCTGGTTCTCGACGAACTGGAGCCAGACGGGCCAGTGCAGAGTTTTGTAGACGGGGTAGACACGGCTGAAAGCGGAAAGACCAATGCCCGCGGGGTGAGCGACGACCAGCGACAAGGCATCCTTAGCCACGAGTAGCTTCGAAAGATTGTCGCTGGCGGTGCCGTGGAATTCATCGACGATCTTGTCGCCGCCAAGCCCGATCGCGATGCCTACCACGACCACAAGTCCGAGCAGCATGCCCACGAATCGACTGCGATGAAGCGGCTCGCCCTGGTCGGACGCGGGCGCCAAGACGAACCAAATCAGCGCTCCGGTTCCCAAGGCGAGCACCGATCCGCGGGACAAGGTAGAGATGGCGCCTGCGGCGAGGACGGCGGCGATGAGTTTCCACACGCGCTGTCCATAGGTGGTGGTGCGTGCGAACGAGAAGGCCAGTGCGGCAAAGGCGGAGATTTCGAGGAACTCGGCCGTGTGGTTGGGATTGATGAACGGACCGACCAACAGCCCGCCGCTGGTTGAAAAGTGGCCGAAGATCTTGTCTTCCGCGGCGGCCCGATGGCCAAGCCCAATCGCGAGGGCGGCCAGGCCCGCGCTGGCAATCAGCCCGGGAGCGACGAAGCGAAGGCGACGGCCGCTTGCGACCACGAGTGCG
>CAZTTW010001315.1:0-1504 GCA_964616265.1 uncultured Myxococcales bacterium
CGCCGCCGCCGCCCTTGCCGATGGTGCCGAAGTTGCCAAGGCCGATGGTGCCTTCACCCGTACCACCGCCGCCCGTACCCGTGCCGACCAAGCCGAGACCGCCGACGCCGTACGCTTCACCAATTTCGTTGCCGATGAGACCACCGAGCACGTTGACCGCATCCGAGCCAGCCGCCGTGTCGCGACCGAAGATCGACGCCAGGTGCGAGCCTTCGGACATCTTGAGAACGCCCAAGATACCGGCATTCTTCGCGTTCTCTTCGGCGAGCTTCTTGGCCAGGTGCGGATCCGGGTTGTCCTTCGGACCCTTGAGGCCGTACAGACCCTCCTTGTTCTTGGAGGTCTTCTTGCCCATCTTGCCTTCTTCGCCCTTGTGGCGCTTGCCCTTACCACCCTGCTCGTCCGGACCCTTCTTCTTGAGCCACTCGGGAATTTCTTCTTCCTTCTCCTCCGGGGGCTTGATGAGGAAGTTGACGAAGCGGCTGTCCGCGTTGAAGAGATCGAGTGAAAGCGACTTCGGATCCGGCGGAACCGAGAAGATCATGAGCAGGAAGAGCAGCAGGGCGGCGGCGGTGCCGACCGTGTAAGCCTGCTCGCTCCAGCGCCAAATGAGGAACGGCACGGGAACCGGTCGAGGCTTCGGCGTGGAGCTCACGAGGAAGGTTGTCTGGCCACAGTCGATCTTCGCGCGCCCACGGTCACCGAGCGAGAAGCTGGCGCCTCGTTGCTGCACGTACTGCGCGAGAGGAATCGACTGCCCGTCGAGCTGAACCTCGCCAGACATATTGGGCGTCGTGTTCACCATGAAGTCCGCGCCCGTCGTCGATACCAACGCGAAAGATGAGCTGCCGAGGAACTCGGGCGCCACCGGGGTATCGGCGATGGTGTCCGAACCGATCACGTAGTTCGGCGTGGACTTGGTCCGGCGCTTGAGGCCCATGTAGACCAGCGAAATGCCGAGGATCATGCCGCCGAACACCGTCACGTCGAGCGCAGGAGACTGGCGTTCCCACTGAAAGTTCTTGGACTCGCCGCCATCGGCAACGAATTTGTCGTAGCGCTCCTTCTCACGGCCACCATTGATGATGGCGAAGAAGAAGGTCACGAGAGCGATAGCAACCGCCACGATGCCGGCAGCGATCAAGGCCTTGGACTGTCCGGCGGTCGACTTGCCCTTCGGGTCCGTCAGGTGGCGGGTATTCGTGACAACACCGCGGTAGATGGCCTGAACTTCGACAGCCTTGCTACCATCGAGCATCTCGACCTCGGCAGCGACGTGGCCAGCCGGGGGCATCGAGAATCCCTGCTGAGGTGCCGGACTAGGCGGCAACACCTGCGTCTGAGGCAGAGGATACTGCTGCGGCGGCGGAGCAAACTGCGGCGGCGGAGCCACCGGTTGAGCAGGTGGAGCGTAGCCAGCTGGCGGCGCTTGCTGGATGTATTGCTGCGCTTGCTGAGGCGAGAACTGAATCGTGGCCGGAAACTGGGAAACGGGGCGCGGTGG